>NZ_CEVIVD010000066.1:18540-24027 GCF_982290655.1 Protofrankia sp. CiP1_Cm_nod3 | reverse complement strand
CGCCCGGCAGGCCGATCAGGTCATGCGCCCTACGAGTACGGATCTCATCCATGGCCGTCCTCCGACCATTCATCACAGGTCGGCCGGGTGCGGTGCGGTGCGGTGCGGTGCGGTGCGGGATGCCCGCCCGTGGCACCGTCACGGCCCCCGGCCGGCCTCCGACAGCCCGAACCGGTCAGAACTCGATGTTGCTCATCACGTGCTTGACCCGGGTGTAGTCCTCCAGACCGTAGATCGACAGGTCCTTCCCGTAACCGCTCTTCTTGAAGCCGCCGTGCGGCATCTCGGCCACCAGCGAAATATGGGTGTTGATCCATACACAGCCGAAGTCGAGCCGGCGGGCGACCCGCATGGCCCGCCCGTGGTCACGCGTCCACACGCTGGAGGCGAGCCCGTACTCGACCCCGTTCGCCCAGGCCACCGCCTCGTCCTCGGAGCTGAAGCGCTGGACGGTCACGACCGGGCCGAAGATCTCGTTCTGGATCATCTCGTCGTCCTGGCGCAGGCCCGCGACCACCGTCGCCGGGTAGAAGAACCCGGGCCGATCCAGCGGCTCCCCACCGGTGAGCACCTCGGCGTGCGACGGCCTGCGCTCCACCAGGCCGTGGACCCGGCCGAGCTGGCCGAGGTTGTTCAGCGGGCCGTAGGCCGCCGCCGGCTCCTGCGGTGGCCCCGTCCGGGTCGCCCGCGCCTGCTCGGTGAGGGCGACAACAAGATCGTCATGGACGCCCGGGGCCGCCAGCACCCGGGTGGCGGCGGTGCAGTCCTGGCCGGCGTTGAAGTAGGCCGCGCCCGCGATCCCCGCCGCCACCTCCTCGGCGTCGACGTCGTCGAAGACGATGACCGGCGCCTTGCCCCCGAGCTCCAGATGGACCCGCTTGAGGGAGTCCGCAGCCGACCGGGCGACCTCCATGCCGGCCCGGACACTGCCGGTCACCGACGCCATCGCGGGCAGCGGGTGGGCCACCAGCGCCCGGCCGGTGTCCCGGTCCCCGCACACCACGTTCAGGACGCCGGGCGGCAGGAACTCGGCGGCGATCTCGGCGAGCAGCAGCGTGCTCACCGGCGTCGTCTCCGACGGCTTGACGACCACGGTGTTCCCCGCGGCGATCGCCGGGGCGAACTTCCACACCGCCATCATCATCGGGTAGTTCCACGGCGTGACCTGCGCGCAGACCCCCACCGGCTCCCGGCGGACGAAACTGGTGTGACCGGCCAGGTACTCCCCGGCCGAGCGGCCCTCGAGCAGCCGGGCGGCACCGGCGAAGAAACGGATCTGATCCGCCATTGGCGGGATCTCCTCGTTCATGGTCAGCTCGATCGGCTTGCCGGTGTTCTCGCTCTCCCCCCGGACGAGGTCCGCGGCGCGCTTCTCAACCGCGTCGGCCAGCCTGAGCAGGGCCCTGGCCCGCTCGCTCGGCGTGGTGTCGCGCCAGGACTCGAAGGCGCGCCCGGCCGCCTGGACCGCGGCGTCCACGTCGGACGGGCCGGACAGGGACGCCTCGGCGAAGACCTCCGCGGTGGACGGGTTCACCAGCGGCATCGTGCGGCCGCCCGCCGCCGGGACGCTGGTACCGCCGATGAAGTTCGTCAGAATCCTGTCCATACGCACACTCCGGTAGCCGATATGGATCGAACGGACCTGGGGCCGGGCCGGCGTCGACCGGATTGCCGGCTGGCGTCGGCACCGGGTTCCCGGCCGGGCTCCGAGCGCGCGAGAAGAGCTGTGGCCGCGCGTTCTTCGGCCGGTCGCGGAATCCCCGGGCGCGAGAAGGCCACTGACAGGCAGACTAGACCACGGATTACGTCCCCGTCAGAAGGATTTGACGCAGAAATCATACCGAAATATCCCTTGAGCGTCATATCCCCGGTCATCCTTGAGCCGCCTCTCAGGAAGTCCTTCGGATATCCTCAGCCTCCCCCGGTATCCCCCGCCGTGCCCCCTGGCACTCCCGGGCGCTCCCGGGCGGCCGGCCGGGCCACCCGCGCGCCCGAGGTCCCCTCGATGGCCCGGCGGTGCTCGTCAGCGGGTGGCGCCCGCCTGCCACGTGGTGACAGTCCGTCAGCAGATGCCATCCCGCCAGGCCGTGACATTCCGCTATGAGGTGACATTCCGTCACGAGGTGATATCGCGGGCCAGCGCGTCCAGGGAGTCCAGGTAGCGGTCGACGTCGGCCTCGGTGTGCTGCACCGACAGCGTCCACTCCTCCTCCCGGCCCGGCGCCATCAGCACGCCCCGGTTGGCGTTGTACAGCCACGCGAGCTCCGGCAGCGCCGCGTTCTGGTGCGCCATGAACGAGGTGTAGTCGCGGATCGGCGCGTCGGTGAAGTGGACGCAGCCCTTCGAGCTGATCCCGACCGTGTAGCCGAGCAGCCCGTGCCGGCGCAGGATCTCGTCGCAGCCGGCGATCAGCAGCTCACACAGCCGGTCCAGGTGGGCGTACGCCTGCGGGGTGAGGACCTCCAGCAGGCTCGCCCGGGCCGCGGCCATGGTCAGCGGGTTGCCGTTGAACGTCCCGACCTGCTTGACCCGGTCCGACGCGACCACCTCCATGATCTCGGCGGTCGCGCCGAGGGCGCCGGAGGGCAGACCGCCGCCGAGCGCCTTGGCCAGGGTGACCATGTCGGGCCGGACGCCGAACCGCTCGGTCGCTCCCCCGGGCGCCACACACAGCCCGGTCTTGACCTCGTCGAAGATCAGTACGATGCCGTGACGCCGGGTGATCTCCCGGACGGCCTCCAGGTAGCCGGGCTCGGGCAGGATCACCCCGAGGTTCATCATCGCGGCTTCCATGATCACACATGCCGGTGGCCGCCCGTCGGCGACGAGCGCCTCGATCCGCCGCTCCATGGCCGGGGCGTCGTTGAACGGCACCGGCACGGTCAGGTCGACGACGGCCCGCGGTATCCCCTCGCCATAGGCGAGGGACGCCATGTTGTCGGGCGGGCCGATCTCGTCGTACGGGGTGCCGATGGAGACCATCACGTAGTCGTGGTGGCCGTGATAGGAGCCGAAGATCTTGATGATCGTCTCACGCCCGGTGACGGCCCGGGCGATCCGGATCGCGTCCATGGTCGCTTCCGAGCCCGAGTTGACGTAGCGCCACTGCGGCAGGCCGAAACGGCGTGCCAGCTCCTCGCTGACGATCAGGGAGTCCTCGGTCGGCATGGCGAAATGGCTGCCCAGCCCGATCCGCTCCCGCACCGCCCGGACGATCGCCGGGTGCGCGTGCCCCTGCACCATCGAGCCGAAGCCGTTGTGGAAGTCGCAGTACTCGCTGCCGTCGACGTCCCACACCCGGGAACCGCGCCCGTGCGTGAGGTAGATCGGCCAGGGATCACGGGCCTGGTAGGACGACGGGACCCCACTCGTCATCGAGCGCACCGCCCGGTCGTGCATCGCCCGTGAGCCCGGGGTGCGCTCCTGTAGCCGCAGCTCCTCACGCTCGGTAAGGGCGGCCACCCGCTCGTCACGGCGGGCCGGCAGGATGCCATCCTTCGGTTCGGATGCTGTTCCGGCCATGTGCTGCGCCCCCTCCCAGTGACCTCGCCTCCGCCCAGTGACCTGGGAATCCGGAAATCGCGAGGACCCGACCGGGCCGCTCGGACCACCGGCGCCCGGTAGGGAAAGCGTAGCCCGCCCGGCACCGGCCGGCCCGGTCCACAGCTGACGCGCGAAAGACAGGACCGTCCTGCCACCGGCCTGGCGCGAAGTGCGGGAACCCGCACCGACAGCCGTCCCGGAAATGCCAGCTCCATAACGGATGAAGAACTCCGGGAGGATTTCCACCGCTTACAGGATTTCTGTTGCTTACGGACTACCGATTATTTCCGGGCGTATCCGGTAGAACAAATCATGATTGTTCCCGGTTCGCCCCCCGATGCGGGCGGGCCTGGCGGGGACGGGCCTGGCGGGGACGGCGTTGTCCCGCCGCCCTCCGAGCGAGCCCCGCCACGCGCCCGGCGGAACGACGGGCCTGGAACGACGGGGCTGTTGCGACGCTGCCCGGGACGTGCGCTACTTGCCTGCATGCCACGCCCCGCGCCCGCGTCACACCCCGCCCAGCCGGGCTCCCGCGCCCGGCCGCACCCTGCCCAGTCGCCTCCCAGGACGGGGGAACCGGCGGAGCCGGGGCCGCTGCTGCACCCGTTCGCGCGTCCGGCGGCGCCCGCGGGGTCGTTCCTGCGGATCGTCTCCGGCCGGGGCGCATACGTCACGGACGACTCCGGCCGCCGCTACCTCGACGGGATGGCGGGCCTGTGGCACTGCGCGGTCGGCCACGGCCGCGAAGAGATCATCCAGGCGGTCGCGGCGCAGCTGCGGGAGCTGGACGCGTTCCATCTCTTCGAGCGGTTCACCAACGCCCCGGCCGAGGCGCTCGCCGAGCGGCTCGCCGCGCTCGCGCCCATGCCACAGGCGCGGGTCTTCCTCACCAACGGCGGGTCCGAGGCGGTGGACAGCGCGGTGAAGATCGCCCGTCTCGCGCACGCCCTCGCGGGCCGGCCGGAGCGGACGATCATCATCAGCCGCTCCCCGAGCTATCACGGCGTCACCTACGGCGGGATGACCCTGACCGGGCTGCCGGCCAACCGGGAGGGATTCGGCCCAGGGGTCGGCGATGTCGTCCAGGTCGACAAGGACGACCTGGACGCGGTGGGCGCGGTGCTGGCCGACAGCCACGGCCGGGCCGCCGCGGTGATCGCGGAGCCGGTGATCGGCGCCGGTGGCGTCCACCCGCCGCGGCCGGGCTACCTCACCGGGCTGCGCGAGCTGTGCGACCGCCATGGCGTGTTCCTCATCCTCGACGAAGTGATCACCGGCTTCGGGCGGCTGGGGAACTGGTTCGGCGCGGACCACTTCGGCGTCCGGCCCGACATCGTCACCTTCGCCAAGGCCGTCACCAGCGGCTACCAGCCACTCGGCGGCGTGCTCCTCGGGCCCGCCGTGCACGAACCGCTGACCCGCCCGGATGTGGTGCTGCGGCACGGCGGCACCTACGCGGGGCACCCGGCGGCGTGCGCGGCCGCGCTCGCCAACATCGGCCTGCTGGAGTCCGAGGGCCTGATCGGCCGGGCGCCCGCGATAGGTGACCGCCTCGCGGCCGGCCTGCGCTCGGTGGCGCGGACGCACGGCCTCACCGACGTGCGCGGCCGCGGCGCCATGTGGGCGGTCGACCTGCCAGCCGGGGTGGATGCCACCGCGATACGCGACCACATGCTCACCCATGGTGTCATCGTCCGTCCGATCGGCGCGTCGACCCTTGCCTTCTGCCCGCCGCTGGTCGTCGGCCTCGCCGAGGTGGACACGCTGTCGGACGCGCTGCGAGCCGCCCTCGACGCCGACGCCGGCTCCGACGCCGGCACCTGATCCGGGCCCGGCACCAGATCCGGATCCGGGCCTGCGCCGGCCCTGCCCGGCAGGCCGTCACAGCCAGCGGATCATCACAGTCGGTGAGTCGTCGCATTCGGTGGGTCGTCGCATTCGGT
>NZ_CEVIVD010000066.1:5525-18182 GCF_982290655.1 Protofrankia sp. CiP1_Cm_nod3 | reverse complement strand
TCGTCAGGGCTGGTAGACGGACTGGAACAGGCTGTTCCACTCGACGGCCTCGAGCCGGCTCAGGACGCGGTAGCGCCGCAGCCGGGAAAGATCCGAACGGACCGGGAAAACCAGCGGGCTGTCGGCGGTGGCGACCAGCTGTGCCTGCGTGGGGCCGCTGGCGGTGCCCGCGTCCCGGATGATCTTATCCCGTGAGAACGGGACGGGGGTGATGTAGTTGATGCCCTCGGCGAGTTTCGCGGCGATGTCGGTCTGGTAGACGAAGTTCATGAAGGTGATGGCGTCCACCGGATGTGGCGCGGTGACCGGGATGCACATGCTGTCGGTCCACAGGATGCCGCCCTCGGTGGGAATCACGAAACGCAGGCCGGCACCCTCGGAATTGGCCTGGAAGATGTCCCCGGACCAGGCCATGGACAGCCAGATGTCCCCTTTCCTGAGCGGCTCGATGTAATCCTGCTGGTAGTAGTCGCGGACGATACGGGCGTCCCGCTGCCCGCGCAGGAGCTCCGCGGCCTTCCGCCAGTCCGCCGGCGTCGAGGCCTCCGGCGTGATCCCCATGCCCACCAGGGTGAAGTTCGGCAGGTCCCGGACGTCCCCGAACATCCCGACCCGGCCGGCGAAGGCCGGGTCGAACAGGTCACGGAAGCTGCTGATCTCCCGGCCGGTGCGGTTGGGATCGTAGGCGATCCCCGTGATCCCCGACTGCCAGGCGACCGTGAACCGGTTGTTCGGGTCGTAGGAGGGATTCGCCACGCTCTCGTCGGCGTTGGCGAGAAAGGCCGGCAGCCGGCCCGCGTCCAGCGGCGCCAGGTGGTTGCGCCGGATGAGGTCCGCGAGCACCTGCCCGTTGGGGATGACCATCAGGTCGTAGCCGGTCGGGCGGCTCGCCTCCAGCAGCGGCCGGATCCCCGCGTAGAACGACTCGTCGTTCTCGATGACCTCGCGGTAGGAGACCGTGATACCGGTCGCGCTGGTGAAGACGTCGAGCGTCGGATGGCTGTCGGGCCGGCCCGGGGAGGTGTCGATGTACAGCGGCCAGTTCGCGAAGTCGAAGTGGCCGGCCTGCGTCCGGCCGTTCCAGTATTCGGCGACGCCGCGTTCCGGCAGCGGGCTCGGCTCCGGGGGCAGCGGCGGCGCCACGGGGCGTTCCTTGCCGCATGATGCCGCCAGCAGGGCACCACCGCCGGCCAGCGCGCTGGAGAGGCCCAGGCCGGCCAGGCCGAGGAACTCCCGCCGCCCGAGCCCGCCGCGGCCCGCCGCCGGCCGGGCCGGGCGCCGGTGGGCCCCCCGGCGCGCGGACGTGCGTGGCATGGTCAGACCGCGCAGGAGGGCGGGATGGCAGGTATCACAGCGGCCGTCATCCGGCGCGTCGGCAGCGGGCTCTCCAGAACTCGGCGTCATCTCGACCCCTCCACAGGTAGACGAAAAGTAGCGATATCGCTTCTGATCGTTGATTGCGATCGGCACCCTTCTCGCCTGTATTCAACTGCGTGTCCAGATGGCTACTTTTAGGGCCACAATGTGGCACCATGCTCCGGACGGCACCGGCGCACCAGCACCCCGGCGATCATGCTTTTCCCGCGGCCGCGGTCGGAAAACCGACGTCCGACCGGAGCAACCAGTACCAGTGGACGAGAGTCCAACATGTGCGACAGCCGGAACCGCTTCGGTTCGGGAGGAGTGGATGACCATGGCGCTGGTTCATCACGATCCGCATGACGGGGTCCTGATCACCCGGATCGGTCAGGCGGAGATAACGGTCCGGCCCGAGCCACCGGCCGCCGCGGGACAGGCGCCGGTGATCCTGCTACGCCTGGACGCCCCGATGCTCGACGCCCTCGCCGCCGCCTATCTCACGCCCGAGGAGGCCCGCATGCTCGCCGAGGTGCTGCTGCGCTCGGCCGACCTGCTGCGCCCGGCAAGCCCCTGGCGCACCCCCGGCACCTGAACCAGCGGGACGCGGCGTGACGGCACAACGACCCGTCCCGCCCTTGTCACCGGACCTGAAAACCGGCCGGCGCGTCACCGCGCCCCGGCGGTATTCACGGAATCTCAACAGGCTGACGGCGATTTTACCCTGTCGATATCCGGACAGGCCTGCCACGGCACGACGGCCTCGCATTCATCCGAGTCAGCGGATATACCGGATGAAAGCTTTTACAGCCGTGGGGGCGTCATGCGTGTGTCCGTGCCTTTTGCTGTCCCCGTCACCCTGGCGGTCACCGCGGCAATCCTGCTGACGACGGGCTGCAACGTCAGCAGCGGTAGCAGCCGCTCGTCCGGCGGACGGTCGTCGCATGTCTCGAAGTCGTCCGACAGCAACCGGACGGGGACGCAGCACGTCACGTCACCGGCGACGTCACCCGCGACGGCGACGGCCAGCGCGTCCCCGGCGCGGGACGGCGATGTCGACGGCGACGGCCGCGCTGACTCGATCACACTTCCCGCCGCTGGCACACTCCTGGTCCGCTACGCGACCGGCCGTACCGACGAGGTTCCCTTCGAGGGCAATCCGGATCTGACGGTGCAGGGGGTGCTCGGCTCGGTCGACGCGGACCGGGACGGGCACGCGGAGGTGTTCGTCCGGGTCGACCGGGGAGCCGGGCTACAGGCGGCAACGGTCTTCCGGTACGTCGACTCCCGGCTGCGGCTGGTCACCCTCGACGGGCAGCAGGCGTCGCTGCCCTACGGCGCCTCGCTGCGGAACGCGGCGAAATGGGGCTGCCACCGCACGCAGTCACCAACTGCCGCGATCGAGATCTGGACGGGCACCAGCACCGACGGCAGGAGCTATCAGGGCCGCACCACCTTCTACGACTTCTCCGGCACCCGCCTGATCGCCCGCGGCCAGTCACCCCTGACCCCACCCCCACAGAACCTCACCTGCGGCTCGGTGAAATTCGACTAGAAACCCACCCACACAGCTTTCACACTCCTACCGCAGAAGTCTCGTCATGCCACTTGAGCCTGTCAGTACAGGCTCAGAAGACCAGTTCGTCGAGGCTGCCCCGCCCGTGCAGATCACGCAGAAGCAGGTCCTGGGCGATGTCCATGACGGCAGCGTCACGGCCGTCGACCCCAGCGCCTGGTGGGGTGTGCCGACCGATCCAACCGATCGTAACCGCGATGAGTCCACTGCTCATGTGACGGACTCCAGTTTTCGTGGGTCGAAGGGCAGCAGGGTGTCGGCCACCTGCCAGCGGCTGTCGTGTCGGACAACTTTGCGGCGTGGGCCGAACCACGTCTTCGTCGAAGGCCCGATGATCTGCTCGGCTACGTCGGGACGCAGCCCCTGGAGTAGATAGCCCGATCGGCTGGCGACCGTGGATGGACGCCTGCCCAACTCGACAAGCACGTCGTCAGTGGTAACTTCCGCGACCAGGTCCGGAAGCCATTCGAGTGCGCTGGACCATGAGCGTACACGAGTCGGATTCGTGGCCATATGTACCAGTACGCTCGCCGGGTGCAGCACTGGCACCCCCTTCGCTCGCTGGTAGTCGAGCCTGGGCGCGAACACCGACACGTCGAGGCCATCGGGCAACCGGCGGGCATCACGCTCACTCACCGCCGTGACCTCGACACGCGTTGGGGCCCGGTCCGCCAGGCCGAGCGCCCACGCGGCTGCCTGGAAAGTCAGGCCACAGGCGACCTCGCTGCGAGCGAGGACCGAACGCAGCAGGCGGGTGTGCCCGCCGCGGCTGTAAGGACCGGCCACCGCTGCCGGAGCGAACTCCCACACGCCGCGCTGGCCAGTCGGCAACAGCCAGCCACGCTCACGCAGCCGGGCCGCGACTGTCCGGGTAGCCGTGCGGATACCAGCCGCGCGGACCAGATCGTCAAGCCGCGCTGTCGTCACCAGATCCGCTTCCTCCAGCTCCAGCTGCTCCAGCACAGGCGCCAGCGAAGGGGGGATCGCTCGTGTCATGTGCAACCAGCCTGCCTCAGAAACAGATGCAACTTCGATAATCCTGACACCAGGATGGCTGACGCTCCGCGGAGGTGTCAATAACATCCTTCTTGTATCCACTTCTAAGACGAATAGGTAAAATTCGACGACGTTCTACGCTGTCGGCAGTCGCCGCAGTGGCCTGAGGAGCCAGAACAAACCGTGGAAGGCCACGCGGTGCATGTGATCATTTCGGTCTCGCGGGAGACGTACGCGACGGGGCCGCTGCCGAGCGTCGTGCGTCAGTCAGCCTCCCCCTGGCGGTGATGTGCAAGCAGATGTCGTGTGGCGCCGCTGGTAGCTACCTGGGCCGTCGGCGCCGGCAGCGGCCCGGAGGGACTCGGAGTCGTGGAAGTGGCCGCCGAGGGCGTGACAGGACAGGCCGGGTACTCGGCATGGAGCGCGGCGAGTCCGGCGGCGGCCAATCCGCAGCGTTGGTAGCGGGACAGGGTAAAGGTTGTTCGACGCAGCCGATCCCGCGCGACGGCTGGGACACGGCACGCCAGCAGATCACCGAGAGTGTGATGCGCGACACCGAGCTCTACTACAAGGGCGCGGAGAGTCCTGTCGACAAAAATCCAGAAGCCCTCTCGCCATTTTCTGGCGAGAGGGCTTCTGGATTATGAACTTACTTGGTAGCGGGGACAGGATTTGAACCTGTGACCTCTGGGTTATGAGCCCAGCGAGCTACCGAGCTGCTCCACCCCGCGTCGGTGTGTCTTCACCATACAAGACGCGGGGTGGGGGGTGTCAAATGGACATGATCGAATCTTCCGGCCGGCGGCCGGGCTTACCCTCCCGGCGCCCCGGCGGGGGCCATGGTTGCCGGTGGCGCCGGTGGCACGCCGCCGGGAGCGGCGGCCGGCGGCGCCGGGGAGCCCGGCTCGGCGGGCCCGGGAGACGGCGGCGGCGCGGGGCTCGCTGGCGGCGGCGAAGGCGCGGGGCTCGCTGGCGGCGGTGGCGCCGCGGTCAGCCGCCCCAGCCGGTCCAGGGCGTCCGAGAGGTCCTTCTGCGCGTTGCCGTAGGCGGTGAAGTCGGGCGGGCTCTTGCGCAGCGCGTCCTGCCCGGCGGTGAAGGCGCGGTCGGCGTCGGCGATCGCCTGCCGGATCTGCGGGTCGTTCGTGCCGCCCGGCGGGGGGCTCTCCGGTCCCGTACCGCCGGTGCCGCCCGTACCGCCAGCACCGCCCGTGCCGCCGCCGGGCGTACCGCCGACGCTCGTGCCGAAGACCTGGCTCAACGCCTCGCCCAGGGTCGGCGCGAAACCGATGTTCTCGCCGTAGACGGCCGCCACCCGTTGCAGGGTCGGGTACACGGCGTTCTCCCGCGCCTGGACGTAGTACGGCTCGACGTAGAGCAGCCCGCCCGCCACCGGCAGGGTCAGCAGGTTCCCCTGGATGGTCCGGGAGCCCTGGCCGCGCAGCAGGTTGAGCTCCTGGGAGATCTTCGCGTTGGACTCGATGAGGTTCTGCACCTGGACCGGCCCGTTGATCGTGACGCCCTTGGGCAGCTGCAGGACCTGGAACTCGCCGTAGCTGCCGGGATCGCTCGACACCGCCATGTAGGCGGCGAGTTTCGACGACGCCCGCGCCAGCAGCGGGGAGGTCAGGTTGAAGGTGGGCTGCGACTGCCCGACCAGCTGGCTGTAGACGTAGAACGGCGGCTGTGTCTGGTTCTGGTCGTCCGGGGCCGGTGAGACCGCCCAGAAGTCCTCCTGTGAGTAGAACTCACGCGGATCGGTCACGTGGTAGGAGGCGAGGAGGTCCCGCTGCACCTTGAAGAGGTCCTCCGGGTAACGGAGATGGCTCAGCAGGGACGCGGGAATGTCGCTCTTCGGCTTCACGCTGCCCGGGAACGCCTTCATCCAGGTCTTCAGGACGGGATCCGCCTCGTCCCAGGCGTAGAGCGCGACGGTCCCGTTGTAGGCGTCGACGGTGACCTTCACGGAGTTCCGGATGTAGTTGACCTCGTTCGCGGCCTGGTTGGCCCGGTTGGCCACCCGGGTGGTCACCGCGTCCGCGGTCACCGAGCCGAGGGTGCGGCGCTGGGCGTAGGGGTATCCGTCGGTGGTCGTGTAGCCGTCGAGAATCCACGTCACCCGGCCGTCGATGACCGCGGGGTAGGGGTCGCCGTCCAGGGTCAGCCAGGGCGCGACCTTGCTCACCCGGTCCCGCGGGTTACGCACGTAGAGGATCCGGGAACTGTCGGTGATGTCGCTCGACAGCAGGATGTTCTTCTCCTGGAAGCGCAACGCGAACAGGGCCCGCCGGAACGTCGAGCCGACCGAGACGCCGCCGCTCCCGTTGTAGCTGGTCGTCGCCTGGCTGCCGGCGGCGTCGCCCGGCCCGTCGATCTCGGCCTGCCGGGTGCCGACGATCGAGTAGTCCGGGGACAGCTCGCCGAAGTAGACCCGGCTCTCCCGTACGTTCAGCGGGCCGGTCGGCGGCAGGTTCTGCTCGGTGAAGACCGGGCGTCCGGAGCTGTCGACGATGTTCGCCGGCGCCGCGACGAACCCCTTGCCGTGGGTGTACGTCAGATGCAGGTTGATCCAGTTCCGCTGCTGCGGCGCGAGACCGCCCTGGTCGAGCTCGCGGACGGAGACCACGTAGTCCTGGGTGCCGTCGCGCCCGTCGGCGCCGGCGATGGTGTAACGGTCGATGTCGAGCGAGGCCGGGAAGCCGTAGTAGCCACGGATCTGCTGGAGCTGGTCGTAGGTCGCGGAGAGCACGTTCGGGTCCAGCAGGCGCGCGTTGGACAGCGTCGCCGAGTCCGCGCCGAGCTTGGCCGTGTCGGGTGTGGTGGACGCGTCGTAGGGCTGCGGTCTTATCTGGTCGATCCCGTACGCGGCGCGGGTGGCCGCGATGTTCCGCGAGATGTAGGGCGCCTCCCGGGAGGCCTCGTTCGGCCGGACCTGGAACTGCTGGACGATCGCCGGGTAGATGCCTCCCACCACCAGGGCGGACAGCACCAGTATCCCGGCGGACAGCAGGGGCAGCGTCCATCCCCGCTGGAAGATGTTGTAGATGAACAGCACCGCGCACAGCAATGAGATGAACAACAGGATGAGCTTCGCGGGAAGTACCGCGTGCGTGTCGGTGTAGGAGGCCCCGCGCACCGCCCCGCGCGAGGAGAAGACCAGCCCGAAGCGGTCGAGGTAGTAGGCCCACGCCTTCAGCAGGGCCAGCAGGCCCAGCAGGACGGATATGTGCACCTTCGCCGCCGGCACCACCCGCTCGCTCTGCGTCTGCAGCCGGATACCGCCGAACAGGTAGTGCGTCACCAGCGTCACCAGCAACGACAGCACCACGATGGTCAGCAGGAAGCCGAGCAGGAAACGCTGGAACGGGTAGGTGAAGGCGTAGTAGCTGATGTCGCGGTGGAACTGGGCGTCCCGCTGCCCGAAGGACTCCCCGTTGCGCCACAACAGCCAGGTCCGCCACCGGCCGGACGCCGAGACACCCGCTACTATGCCGAACAGGATCGACACGCCGAACAGGATCAGCACCGCGTACGGTTCGATGCCGGCCCGGTAGCGCTCGAGATTCTGCTGTTCGAGGGAGAGCGGGCGCACCGAGGGCCGCAGCCGGTACGCGAGCAGCAGGTTGGCACCCACCGCGACGGCCATCAGCGCACCGAAGACGACGAACAGCAGTATCCGTGTCGACAGGACGGTGTTGAAGACCTTGCCGAAGCCGACCGACCGGAAGAAGAGCAGGTCGGTGTAGACCCGGGTGAAGACGCCGAGTAGAACGACCAGAACGATGAGCACGACCAGAGTGGGGATGAGGATGCGGGTACGCGCCACCAGTGGCCTGCGGGCTGCTGCCACTCGCTTCTCCTTGTGTCGGGGGCACACGACCAGGTTGTCCACCTGGAAGGCAACCTACGCCAGTGCCCGACTGGCACCATCGGAGAGGATGGGCTAGTGAGCAGCCCCGACATCAGTGAGTTGACATCCGTTGTGCTGGAGGTCGAGCGGCACGTGGCCGATCTGGGCTGGGACCAGCCCAGTCAGGTGTACGCGCTGGCGGACACGTCCGAGCTCGTCGCCCGCGAGCCGGCCCTGGCCGCGCACATCGGCCAGATCGTCCCCGGCTCGCTCACCCCGGTCGAGCAGGAGCCCCTGCCCCCCGGGCGCCTGGACGAGGTGCTGGCCGGCATCGGCTGGCCGCAGGAGGTCCTTGGCTGTGTCCTGGTCACCGAGCTCGTCGTGCTGCCCCCGAGCGCCGAGCAGGAAGCCCCCTACGAGGAGGCGGACATCGAGATCTGGGCGGCCAGCCATCCCGAGCGCCAGGACGTGCGGCTCGCGGTCGGGGTGACCCGCGACGGGCAGCACGCGTCCTGCCTGCGGGTACGCGGGGACGAGGAGCTGGTGGTCGACCCGGACCTCGCCGACGGCCTCGTGGACGGCCTGCTCGCGACCTTCCACTGACCGGCGCCTTTCCCTGACCGGAGGATCGTTTCCCGGCCGGGACAGGCCCACCGGCCGGTGTGTCCGTCAGGTGGCCGGCTTGCCGGCAGCCGTCACCCGCCGGGATGGCCGTGTCAACGGGTGAGGCTTCTCGGGCGGGCGCGGGCGCTCAGCAGCTGGGGACGTTCGCCTGGGGATTGTCGGCGAGGGCGTGCAGGTCGCCGATGGCGTCCTGCAACGTCTCGACCCGGATGAGCCGCAGGCCGCCCGGGGCGGACTCCCGGGCGTCCGCGCAGTTCCCGGCCGGGACGAGGAAGGCGACCGCGCCGGAGCGGCGGGCGCCGAGGAGCTTCTGCTGGATGCCGCCGATCGGCCCGACCGTGCCGGCGGCGTCGATGGTGCCGGTGCCCGCGATCGTCCGGCCGCCGGTGAGCTGTTCGGGCCCGAGAAGGTCGACTATGCCGAGAGCGAACATCAGCCCGGCGCTCGGTCCGCCCACGTCCTTGAGCCTGATCGTCACCGTGAACGGGTAGCTGCGCTTCTCGGTGGTGATGATCCCGATGACCGGCCGGGACGGGTCGTCCGGCGCGGGCACCGTCATGATGTCGGCCTGCGCGGGCGCGCCACCGTCCCGGACGTAGGAGATGGCCACCGCCTGCCCGGGGCGGACCCGCGCTATCTCGTCCCGCAGCTGCCCCTGCGTGGTGATGGCGGCGCCGTTCACGGACACGATCACATCGCCCGGCAGCAGCCTGCCCTCGGCGGGCGAGCGCGCACCGAGCTGGTAGACGACCACGGACGTCCCGGTCGCGGCGACACCGAGCTCGCGGAGAGCCGCGGCGGTCGCCTGGTCCTGCGAGTCGATCATCGCCGCGGTGTTCTCCTGGCGGATCTGCTCCTCGCTGGTACCCGGCGGCTGGACCAGCTCCCGGGGCACCACGGCCTGGTCGCTGCTGAGCCAGCCGCGGACCGCGCCGAGGACGTTGAGCCGGGGAATCTCCTCGACCGTCGTCAGCTCGAGCCGCCCCGAGGTCGGGTAGGTCTGCCGGCCCTCTATTTCGATCAACGGCTTGCCGTCGGTACGCCCGAGCGTGTCGGTGACCGGCCCGGGCGAGAGCAGCACGAACGGCACCGGCAGCCACAGCCCGACGACCACGAGCAGTAACGACAACGTGGACGCAACAACGAGTGTCTGGATACGCCGCGTCATGTTCGCAGTCTAGCGAGCTGACAAAAAAGTGATCACAAAAAAGTGGCATAACTGTGGCGCAACCGCTCGTGTGGCCCGCAACGGCCGGGCCCACACGGGCGGATCCGCCACGGGGCGGCGGCTACGGCGCGTCCGGCGACCGCGGGTCCGGCGGGCGGCCGCCGGCCCGGGACGCCCAGCTCCGGTCACGACTGGACGGATCATGGGACGAGTGCAGCGGCCGCGCCAGAGCGGCCATGCTGCGCCGGTAGCCCTCAACGGTGATCAGTGCTTCGGGCCGGCGTTCCGGGCGCGAGCGCAGGGCGAACCAGACAAGGGTGACCAGAACGGCGACAGGCGGGATGAGCAGGAACCACATGGCGGCCTCGGCGTCGAGACGGGGGAAGGGAGGCGACCTTCATGGTAAGCCACGCTCAGCAGGCTCCCACCCACTCCGACGAACCGTCCGCGAAGACCTGCCGCTTCCAGATCGGCACCTGGGCCTTGACCTCGTCAATCAGGCGACGACAGGCCGCGAACGCCTCGTCGCGGTGCGCGGCCCCCACCGCGACGACAACGGCGATGTCACCGATACCGAGTAGTCCCGTACGATGAGTGACGGCAACGGTGAGCACCGGGTACATGGCAGCCACATCGTCCGCCACGCGTGTGATCTCGGCGCCGGCACGCGGGTGGGCAGTGTACTCCAGTTCGGTGACCGCGCGCCCGTGGTCGTGATCACGTACCGTGCCCACGAAGAGCGCGACCGCCCCCACCCCGGGCTCGCGGACGGCCCGCAGGCACTCGTCGACCGACAGTTCCTCCGCCCGGACCGACGCGAGGACGACCCGTGGCGCACCCGGCCGACCGGCCGCGTCGCGGGCGGCGCGCCGCGGGCCGGGGCCAGCAGCCGGGCCGGGGCCAGCAGCCGGGCCGGGGCCAGCAGCCGGGCCGGGGCCAGCAGCCGGGCCGGGGCCAGCGTGGATATCGCCCATGTGCCCGACCGTAGTCCGCGCGTAGGGCGGCCATCCGGCCGGCACCGGCTTCGAGCGGCAGAGGCGCCCTCCGGGACGCGGCCAGGAGGCGGCCAGGGGACGCCGGGACGCCGGGACGCCGGGACATCTGTCACGGCAGCGGCATCCGACGGGCACTGGGACGAATCTCACCGGCTGTCGGCGACAGCCGGGCATGATCATCGCGGTGCCGGCCCCTTCGAGCTCACCGGTCGCCGGCGACAGCCGGCAGCGGCGACAGCCCTGGTACCCCGGTTGGGACGACAGTGGGATTCAGGAGTGGAATCCAGGATCCAGCGGTGGGATCCAGGCGGTGGGAGCCATGGTATGCAGAGGCAGCCGGCGGACGGATTGTCCGGCTCGTGGCTTTCACCGGCGGTCATGGGCCGCCCCGTCGGCAGTCCTGGTGACGTCGTTTCGGCATCGCCAGGAAAACGCACTACCGTTGGTGCATGTCCGGATCCAGGGTCCATGAACCGCAGCGCACCTCCTCCCGGCGGGGGCGGTGGCGATGAGCGGCGGCTTCCCGTTCGGCTTCACCCCGGGCGGCTCGTCCTCGGGTGGCGCGGGCGGCGGCTCCGGCATGCCGTTCGGCACCGGGGCCCCGTTCTTCGCCGAACTCGAACGCCTGCTGTCCTGGCACGACGGACCGGTCAACTGGGAGCTCGCGCGCCAGGTCGCGGTACGTACCCTCGGTGACGGCGACCGGGCTGTCACCGAAGCCGACATCGAGGCCGTCCGGCAGGCGGTCCGGCTCGCCGACGTCTGGCTCGACCCTGTGACGCCCCTTCCCGCCGGGGCCACGGCCGCCGAGGGATGGACGCGCGGCAGATGGATCGAGGTGACGCTGCCCGTCTGGCGGACACTGTGCGATCCGGTGGCCGCCCGGGTGGCCGACGCCATGCGCGGCGGTATCTCCGGCGGGCTCGCGCAACTGGGCGACCAGATGGGCGACCTCGGTGCCGGGCTGCCGCCGGAACTCGCCGCTCAGCTCCCACCCAGCCTTGACCTGGGCCAGCTGGCGTCCGCCGGCGGCCCGATCATCCAAATGATCAACAGGATCGGCGGGATGCTGTTCGGCGCCCAGGTCGGCGAGGCGATGGGCCTGCTCGCCAGCGAGGTGGTCTCCGCCACCGACGTCGGGCTGCCGCTGGGCCCGGCCCGCACGGCCGCGCTCGTACCGGCCAACGTCGAGGCGTTCGGCGCCGGCCTGGAGGTCGACCCCACCGAGGTCCGGATCTACCTGGCGTTGCGCGAAGCCGCGTCCCAGCGTCTGTACGCCCATGTCCCGTGGCTGCGCGGGCACGTCCTCGGCACGGTCGAGGAGTACGCGCGGGGCATCGCGGTCGACCCGAACGCGGTCTCGCGGGCGATGACGATGCTCGACCCGTCCCGGCTGATGGATCCGTCCCGGCTGATGGACCCGGCGAGTTTCGCCGAAGCGCTCGGCGGTGACGTCTTCGACGACGCGACCACGCCCGAGCAGGCCGCGGCGCTGGCCCGCCTTGAGATGATCCTCGCGCTGATCGAGGGCTGGGTGGAGACGGTCACCGACGCCGCCGCGGCGAAGAACCTGCCGGCGGCGTCCAGGCTGCGCGAGATGGTGCGCCGGCGGCGGGCCGAGGGCGGGCCGGCCGAACAGACCTTCGCCACGCTCGTCGGCCTCAACCTGCGTCCCCGCAAACTGCGCGAGGCAGCCGCCCTGTGGGCTGCCGTGGGCGAGGCCAGAGGGATCGACGAGCGGGACGCGCTGTGGGCCCATCCCGACCTGCTCCCGGACGCCGACGACCTCGCCGACCCGCAACGGTTCGCCAACAGTGACACCGCCAGCACCGTGGGAGATCCTATCTCGGAACTCGAGCGGCTCCGGGACACCCCGCCGCCGAAGTCACCGAACGAGTCACCGAAGGAACCCCCCGGGCCTGCGGGCACACACGACCCGGATCCGCCCGATGGCCCGCGCGGCGGTCGTTGACCGTAACCACCACGCGGCCATAGTTTGACGGGTTTCTTCTCCTCGCCCGACATGGCCGTCGTGCTGCTCACCGCGATACACGGGCCGGCCGGGCGAGCTGGCCGTGGCTGCCGGCACCAGCCC
>NZ_CEVIVD010000066.1:0-5192 GCF_982290655.1 Protofrankia sp. CiP1_Cm_nod3 | reverse complement strand
TACCGGCGTCAGCCGGCGGCGGCTACCGGCGCGAACGCGGGCGACCGCCGGTCCAGCTGCGCCTGGATCCCCTCGGCGGCCTCACCGTTGGCCATGGTGGTGGCCTGGGCGAGCGCCTCCCACTGCAGCACCTGCTCGATGTCGTCCTCACCCTTCAGCGCGACCTTGGCCAGCCGGGTCGCGACCGGGGCCGCCGCGGCGATCCGCAGCGCGGTCTCCAGCGCGGTGGCGACCAGGTCGGCAGCCGGCACCACCGCGTTGACCAGGCCGATCTCCACGGCCTCCCGCGCGTCGACGACCCGTCCGGTGAAGATCAGTTCGCGGGCCCGCAGCACTCCCACGGCCTCCGGCAGCAGCCGGGTGGCGGCCATCCCCGGATGCATCCCCAGCCGGGTGAAGGGGGCGGAGAAGGTCGCGCCCTCGGCCGCGAACCGCAGGTCACAGGCGAGCGCCAGGCACAGGCCGGCGCCCACCGCGGCGCCGTTGACCGCGGCGATCGTGGGCACCTCCAGCGATCTGATCTTCAGCCAGGTCCGGTAGAAGGGGAGCATCTTCGCCCGCAGCCGGTCCGCGCCGGAGTCGATGTTGCGCCTCGGGTCGATCCAGTCGAGATCGCCGCCCGCGCAGAACGCGCGCCCCTGCCCTGTGACAATGACGGCCCGCACGTCAGGATCGGCGCTGATCGTGTCCAGCGCCGCCGACCACGCCGCGGTCAGCGCCACGGTCATCGCGTTGCGCCGTTCGGGCAGGGCCAACGTCAGCAGGACCACGCCGTCGGCGGGACGTTCGACCAGCAGCGGTTCGGACACGATCGACTCCTGAAGGCCCACGTTACCTGGTTGATGTTGTCTGGTTTATGTTGTCCGGTTGATGTTGCCTGGCTGATACGGGCGAGGACGGCGCGGCCGTGTTTTTCCCGCCCCGTCAGCGGCCCTCCCGAGCGTAGAGCCTCACGGCTTCCGGTGCTGTCGGACATGACCGGGCGCGCACCGCTTCCACCACGGGCCATCACCGGGCCACCACCGCATCCGCCGCCGCATCCGCCGCCGCCGCGGGAGCCGGCGGCGAACACGGCAACCACTGTGGGACAACGGAAAACCAGCCGTGGCCCCGGCCAGGGGGTGGCGCGCGGCGGGGTCGACAGCCTGAGGAGGATGGCTCCCGGCCGGCTGTTGGTGCCGGCCTTCTTCGTTGCGCTTCGTTACGAACCAGCGGCCCGTCAGCGGGCGCCGGTGAGAGGGAGAACGAGTGGCAGAGACGTACGAGGGCTACTGCGTCAAATGCAAGGACAAACGGCATTACCAGGGCGAGGTCCGGGTGAGCGACTCCGGGCGCCGGATGGCCCGGGGCACCTGCCCGGTCTGCGGAACCACGATCAACAGGATCCTCGGCAAGGCGCCGGCATCATAGTTCCCTGACCTTCCCCGGAAGGCATGCCCCATCCCCGGGGCCCGCTCCTCGGGCCGGACGGTTACCCCGAGGCCGCCGAGCGCGCGGCGGATCATCGCGCGTTCGGCGGCTGTACGGCATCCCGAGGCCGCCGCCCCCGGCACCAGCCGGCCCCGGCATCCACAGCCCACAACCGTCTGGCCGCATACCGTCGCACTTGGCACCGCCGATTGACACCCAGGAACATGGGATGTCCGGCGCAGACCGTGCGCGAGGAACCGTCCCAGCGCGGACGCGAGTCACCCATGGCACCCGTGGGGCCCATGCCCTGGGCAGGGGCCCCTGCCCAGGCAGGGAGTTGTCCACAGCTACCGGCGCATCTTCTCCGGCACCGGCAGAATATCCACAGAAAAATGGATATATGTCCACGATGGGGCACAGCGTGAGACCATATGATCACGATCCGGTCATCTGCTGTCGGGGAGGACGCGATGCGCCCCATGCTCAAGCCCGGCCTGCGCCGGCTCTGGCGGGACGGCTCCACCCTCCAGATCGGCGTCGACCCGGCGCGGGCGATCGTCCTCGGCGGGCTGACGGCGCGGGACGCCTCCGTGCTCGACCTGCTGGACGGTACCCGCTCCCGTGAGCAGGTCCTCAGCTCGCTGGACGCCACTCGGGCGGACCTCGTCCTCCTGCTGGAGCGGACGGGCCTGCTGACGGACGCCGGCCCGGCCGACCGCTCCCCACCGCCCGTGCTGGACCAGGAGCGCCTCCAGCCGGACCTGGCGGCGATGTCCCTGGGCTCGGCCGACCCGGAACATGCCCGGCGAGCGATGGCGGCCCGCCGCCGGGCCCGGATCCAGGTCCGCGGGGCGGGCCGGATCGGCGCTCAGGTGGCGGCCCTGCTGGCCGCCGCCGGGGTCGGGCACGTGGTCGTCGACGACACCGGTACGACCAGGGCGGCCGATGTCGCGCCGGGTGGAGCCCGTCTCGACGACGTCGGGCGGCCCCGTTCGGCCGCCGCCACCGCGGCGATCGCGCGGGTGACACGCCCCCACGCGCCACGCCGGTGCCGGCATCCCGTGCCGTTCCGCCCCGATCTCGTCGTCGTCACACCGGCCGGCATACCGGTCGTCCACCCGCGGGAGTCGCTTGAGCTGGAACGCTCCGGCATCCCCCATCTGCTTGCCGGCGTTCGTGAGACCACCGCGGTGATCGGGCCGCTGGTCCTGCCCGGGGTGACCTCGTGCCTGCACTGTCAGCATCTGTGTCGCCACGCGATGGAACCGTCCTGGCCGTTGCTCGCCCTGCAGCTGTCCCGCCGCCCGGACACCGGGGTCGACGCCTGCGACGTGGCGCTCGCCACCGTCGCCGCCGGGCTCACCGCCATGCAGGCGCTCACCCTTGTCGACCACAGCGACCGTGGCGACCGTCGCGTCCGTGGCATCGCCCGGCCCGGTCGGGCCGAGCCGCCGGAGCAGCCGTGCCGGCCAACAGCCGACGAGCTGCCGACCATCGACGGGACGCTGGAGATGACAGTCTCCGACCTGCGGCTGCGACGCCGATCGTGGTCGATCCACCCCTCATGTCCCTGCCGTAGCGCCCGGCGGCTGGCAGCCGCGGGCGCCGGTGACGCCGACGGCTGGCCGGCGGACGGGGATCCGACGGACGGGGATCCGGGCGAAGCCGACGCCTTCGAGTGGACGGAACGGGCGTCGTGACCAGGCGGAGCGGAGCGCCACCGGTCCGCCATCAGCCAGGCCAACCACATCGACCACAAAGAGTAGTATTAAAATTCCAAGCGGCGTTCCCTCCTGTCTCCCGCCCGCAGAACAGGCACGATGGAGCTGTGTCCGAAATCCCAAAACGCGCGGTCGTCCGCACCGCCAAGCTGGCAAGCCTCCCTCTCGGCTTCGCCGGGCGGGCCACGATCGGCGCGGGTAAGCGACTCGGCGGGCGCCCCGCCGAGATCGTCGCCACGGAGCTGCAGCAGCGGACCGCCGCCCAGATCTTCCGCGTCCTCGGGGAGCTCAAGGGCGGCGCGATGAAGCTCGGGCAGGCGCTGTCGGTCTTCGAGGCGGCACTGCCCGAGGAGATCGCCCGGCCCTACCGGGCGGCGCTGACCAAGCTCCAGGACACCGCGCCCGCCCTGCCCGCGGCTTCGGTCCACCGGGTGCTCGCCGGCGACTTCGGCACGGACTGGCAGACGAACTTCCGCAGCTTCGACGACGCGCCGGCCGCCGCCGCCAGCATCGGCCAGGTACACCGCGCCGTGTGGGCGGACGGCCGAGATGTCGCCGTCAAGATCCAGTATCCGGGCATCGGCCCGGCGCTGCTCAGCGACCTCACCCAGCTCGGGCGCGCGGCTCGGCTGTTCAGCGCCATCGTCCCCGGTCTGGACATCAAGCCGCTGGTCGCCGAGCTGAAGGAGCGCATCCTCGAGGAGCTCGACTACCGCCTGGAGGCGGCCTGGCAGACGGCCTTCGCCGAGGCGTTCGACCACGACCTCGACATCCACGTGCCCAGCGCCGTCGCCGCGACCGACCACGTCCTGGTCACGGAGTGGATCGACGGCAAGCCCCTGTCAACGATCATAAACAGCGGTACGGACACCGAACGTGACCGGGCTGGGCTGCTGCTCGTGCGTTTCCTGTACTCGTGCCCGGCGCGGGCCGGGCTGCTGCACTCCGACCCGCATCCCGGCAACTTCCGGCTGCTCCCGGACGGCCGCCTGGGCGTGCTGGACTTCGGCGCGGTCAACCGCCTCCCGGACGGGCTGCCCGAACCCGTCGGCCGGCTCAGCCGGCTGGCACTGGACGGCAACGGCGAAGCGGTCCTGGCGGGCCTGCGGGCGGAGCGGTTCATCCTGCCGACGGTGAGGATGAAGCCGGCGGACCTCCTCGACTACCTGGTACCGCTCCTCGAGCCCGTCACCACCGAGACGTTCCGTTTCTCCCGCGACTGGCTACGAGGCGAGGCCATCCGGCTGGGCGACCCCCGCTCCCCCGCGGCCCAGCTCGGCCGCCTGCTCAACCTGCCCCCTTCCTATCTGTTGATGCACCGCGTCACCCTGGGCGCGATCGGCATCCTCTGCCAGCTCGGCAGCACGGGGGCGTTCCGCGCCGAGATGGAGTACTGGCAGCCCGGCTTCGCCCAGCCCGGATCCGCGGCGGCCGAGCACGCGGCCTGGGCGAACCGGCCCGGCCGCCAGCTGCCGGAGCCCGCCGTCGAAATGAGCGCCGGCATGATCCGGCCGCTGGCGTCGGCCTCCTCGCGGGGCCTTTTCGTCCCGCCGCGGCTACCGGACACCCGGGTAGTGATACCACCGCCCTCGACGGCGGCCGACGACCGCGACGCCACCGACAGCCACGGCACCGGCGACGGCCACGGCACCACCGACAGTCGCGATACCAGCGACGGCCACGGCACCACCGACAGCCGCGATACCAGCGACGGCCACGGCAGCGACAGCAGGGCCGGGCTTGACCACGACGGCGACAGGGCCGCTGATCCGCCCCGGCGTGCGGCGGCGCGACAGGGACGCCGCCCCGCCGCACAGCGGTCGTCCTCGGCCGATGACCTGGCCGGCGGCCCGGCTGACGGCCCGGCCCGCGCGCCCGCCCCGCGCACGCCGCCCTCCGACGCCGACGCCCCGCCCAGGCAGCCGAAACGGGCCAGGCAGCCGAAGCAGCCGAAGGTCCCAGCTCCGCCCAGGCCCCGCGGCGCCACCGACGAGCAGACCGTCTCCGCCGCGGCAGTCCCCGACAACACCCCGCCCGACAACGCCGCCCACTCCGTCACCC
>NZ_CEVIVD010000065.1:20529-29474 GCF_982290655.1 Protofrankia sp. CiP1_Cm_nod3 | reverse complement strand
TCTCTGTCCGGCGCGGCTGCTCCGGCAGAGCCGGCGGCGGCGGGGCGGACGGGGCGAAGGCGGCTGGTGCTGGTGCTGGTGCTGGTGCAAGGTAGCCGTTGATCGCCGGGGGACGCTGTCCGCCGCGTTCGATCTCGGCCAGCGACGAGAGGATCTCGTTGGCGCGGATGTGCGCCTGCCCGATCGCCAGGCTCTGGTCCTTCACGCTCTCGACCGCCCGCGCGAGCCAGGCCCCGCCGGCCTCGTCCACGCCGGGCTGCCGCTGGTGCAGGATCTCCACCAGCCCTTCGGCGACCTGCAGCTGGCTTTCCAGATACCGGGAGTGCAGCGCCACATGCTGCGCGACCACGTCGTCGAGGCCGCTGCCGTCCCCGGCATCATCGACACGGCCGCTGCCCACCGCGTCGGCGCTGTGGGAGTGGGCCGCCGCCGGTGGTGCGGCGATAGCGACGGCCGGCGGCCACGCTGCCGCCGGCTGTGGGGCCGCCGACGTGGTCGGCGCTGGCGCGGCCGTCGAGGATGCGGCCGTCGATGATGCGGCGGCATGGCCGGCGGAGAGGACCGACGGGCCGGGTACCGACGGGCCGCCCGGCGCCGCCGCGTCCGCCGGCACCTGGTGGCCGTCCTGACGAGCGGCCCGGTGGGCGTCCGCGACATCCGCGTCGATCCCGTTACCAGCCCCGAGGCCGAGGCCGAGCCCGAAACCGTTGTCGCCGCCTGTCCCGTTGCCGCCTGTCCCGCTGGCGCCGCTGGCGCCGCTGGCGCCGCTGGCGGCCAGAGTGACGACCGACGCCCGGAAACCGTCGTCGAGCGCGGCCCGATAGGCGGCGCGGCGGGACTCCGGCACGTAGTCGGCTCCGTTCAGGGTCACGGCCATGCCCCGGGACTTCGGCGCCACCCACGCGGGGGCGTCGTACCGGTTGATCCCGCTGATCGGCGCGCCGAGAACCGCGAGCTGGACGGCGGCCTGCTTCAACGCGACGTCGCTGTCGCCGAGCGGGCCGGCGTCGGTGGGAACGGCGACGATGCCGGACTCCTCGAGGGTCCGCCTGGCCAGCGCGGTCAGCACCTGCTTGGGGCCGAACTCGACGAACACGTTGCAGCCGTCCGCACGGATAGCCGCCAGGGCCTGGACGAACTCGACCGGCTGGAGCAGCTGCTCGGTCAGCGCGCGCCGGTTCGCCTCGGTGTCCGGCCCGTACCGGACGCCCGCGGTGTTGGCGTAGACCGGCTGCCGCGGCTCGCCGATCCGCGCCGTCGAGACGGCGTGCCCGAACGCCTCGACGGCATGCGCCACATGGGAGGTGTGGAAGGCCGCGGAGACGGGCAGCGGCCGGGCGCCCAGCTGCCGCTGCTTGCATTCCTGGACGACCTCGCCGACCGCCTGGGTCTCCCCGCCGACGACCACCTGGTCCGGCGCGTTGTGATTGCAGATCACCACGCCGGGGAAGGCGCGGAGGATGTCGTCGACCTGCTCCCGGGTGGCCTGGACGGCGGCCATGGTGCCCGGGTCGTGGTCGGGGTCCTCGGCGGGCGGGGCCATCGCCTCGCCGCGGGCGCGGGCGAGGCGGAAGAAGTCCGCGTCGTCGAGGGCGCCCGCGGCCCACAGCGCGGTGAGCTCCCCGAAGCTGTGCCCGAGGAATCCCGCGCAGCGCAGGCCCAGCTCGGCGAGGTAGCGGAACTGGCCGGCCGAGAGCGCCCCGATCGCGGGCTGGGCGTACTCGGTCCGGCGCAGGGTGCTCTCCTGCTTCTGGCGTAGTTCCGCGTCGAAGACGGGCGGCGGGTAGATGATCGCGCCCAGCCGGCGGTCGGCTCCGGCGAACGCCTCGTTCGCGTCGTCGACGGCCCCGGCCACGGCCGGGATGTTGAGCACCGCCTCCAGGCCCATGTCCAGGTACTGGCTGCCCTGCCCGGCGAACAGCGCGCCCACCTTCAGGCCGGCCAGCGCCCGGGCGCGGAAGAACACCCCCGCCGGATGCGTCCACTGCGCCGCGTCCGGGGCGGCGGCGAGCTGCTCGACCGCCAGGGCGAGCAGGCGCTGGGCGGTCTCGTCGTCCACGGCGACGAAGCCGACCCGGGCGTGCTCCGCCGGGATCGGCGTGCTGTCGCCCGGCTCGGCGCCGGAGCGCAGCAGCTCCAGCAGGCTGGCGGTGTCGGCCGCGTGCCAGAGGTGGGCGCGGGCGGTGCGGTGCAGTGTCGTGGTGGCGCGGCGCTCGCCGGTGTGCTCCTCGGAGGCCGTGTGTTCCTCAAGAACGACGTGGAAGTTCGTCCCGCCGAAGCCCATCGCCGAGGCGGCGGCCCGGCGGACCGGCCGGGCCGGGTCGCGGATCCACGGCCGGGTCCGGGTGTTGACGTACAACGGCCCGCCGGTGAAGTCGATCGCGCTGTTGGGATGCTCCACGTTGATCGTCGGCGGCAGCGTCCGGTGGTGCAGGGCGAGCGCGAGCTTTATCAGGCTCGCCGTGCCCGCGGCGCCCTTGGTGTGGCCGATCTGCGACTTCACGCTGCCGACCGCGGCGAAGTGCCGCTCGCCGCCCGCCTCGGCCAGCGCCTCGGTCAGCGCGGACAGCTCGGTCCTGTCCCCCACCGCGGTGCCGGTGGCGTGTGCCTCGAACAGCTCGACGGACGCGGGCGAGCAGTCGGCGTCGGCGTAGGCGCGGGCCAGCGCCAGCCGCTGCCCTTCGGCACGGGGCGCGTAGATGCTCTTGGACCGGCCGTCGCTGGACGAGCCGATGCCGCGGATGACCGCGTAGACACGGTTGCCGTCCCGCTCGGCGTCGGCGAGCCGCTTCAGCGCGATCATGCCGATGCCCTCGCCGATGAGGGTGCCGTCGGCGGCGTCGTCGAACGGCCGGATCCGCCCGCTCTTCGACAGGGCCTGGGTCTTGCTGAAGCACATGTACCCGAAGATCGAGTTCTCGGTGTCGGCGCCACCGGCGATCATCATCTCGGCCCGGCCGTCGACCAGCTCGGCCACGGCCATCCGCAGGGCTGACAGCGACGCCGCGCAGGCCGCGTCCACCGTGCAGTTCATCCCGCCCAGCCCCAGGCGGTTGGCGACCCGGCCGGAGACCACGTTGGCCAGCAGGCCGGGGAAGGAGTTCTCCTCCCACGGCGCGAACGCCTGGACGTACTTGGCGGCGATGGCCTCGGCGTCGGACGCGCTGAGCCCGCAGCTACGGACCACTTCCTTCAGGACGGGGGTCGACAGCCGGGCGGCCAGCGGATGCATCAGCGGGACCGGCCCGGTGACCCCCAGGACCACCCCGGTGCGGGTGGCGTCGTACCAGTCGGAGCCGGTCGCGCCCGCGTCGCGCAGCAGGTCCCGGGCCACGATCAGGCTCAGGGTCTGCATGACGCTGGTGACCTCGAGCTGGTTCGGCGGGATGCCGAACTCCAGCGGGTCGAAGTCGACGTCGGGGATGAAGCCGCCGCGGCGCGAGTAGGTCATGTCCGGGACGGTCGGATCGGGGTCGTAGTAGTCGTCCAGGTTCCACCGGTCCGCCGGGACGTCCTGTGTGCAGTCCGTCGCGTCGACGATGTTCTGCCAGTACTCCCGGTAGTTGTAAGCGTTCGGGAAGAGACCGGCCATACCGACTATCGCGATCGGATTGTCGGCCAGGCGCCGTTGCGCCAGCGTGTCGCCGCTCACCGTTTTCCTCTCCTGAGCTTTCCTTGAGCCTTGTCGCAGCGGATGGTCCCGGCCTTTTCCGTGGCCCGGGCCCGCGTTTTCGGGTGCGGTGCCCGCGAGGCTCCGCGTTTCCGCGCCCCGCTTTCCCGGATACTGCTTTCCCGGAAACTTCTCTCCCGGGTTCCCGTTCCTGGGCCGGCCGCCGGCGGGCGCCTCGGATCCGGCATGTTCCGCCGGCTCGCCCGGTGCCCGCGGGCACACGAAAGAGCCGGGACGGGGAGCCAGCGGCGCTGGTTCCCCACTCGGCCGTGCCGTGCGGCGGCCCGGTGAAGCCGGGCCGGTGGGACCTTCTGGATCGGCGTGCGGACATCCGCGGCCGGCTGCCGGCCGGCGCGAGAAAAACCATGACCGTGCCTGTCCGGCCGTCCTGCCACGCCGGCCGTCCTGGCATTTCAGGTGATCTGGTGTTCCGAGTGATCTGGCATATCGGCTGGTCTGTTGTCTCGGCTGGTCCGATGTTCGGGCTGGTCCGATGTTCGGGCTGGTCTAGTACGACAGTGGTCCGGCACCGACGCCGGCGAACGGGGAGGCCGTGGACAGCGGCACCATTCCGGTGGCCAGGCCGACGAGGTCCGCCATGGCTTCGGCGAAGTGCTGGTGACCGATGGGGCTGGGGTGCAGGCCGTCGGCCGACCACATGGCCGGGTCCGCCCATTCCCGGCTGTCGACGACGTCCAGGCAGAGCGCGCCGGTACGTGCGGAGATCTCCCGCAGGTACTCGTTCGCCTCGGCGAAACGGCCCCGCAGGAGCTCCTGGAAGGACGCCGGCAACGGGAGGTTGCCGGGAATGTCCGCGTAGGTCGCGGTGAACATCACCGTGTCCGGGCCGGACAGCGTCGCGAAGATCGCCTCGAGATTCCGCCGGAAGCGGGCCGCGTCGTAGTCCCGGATCAGGTCATTGACCCCGGCCACGAACCCGATCAGCGGGGCCTTGTTCACCAGCGCGACCCGAAGCTGCCGGTCGATCACATCCTGGGTGGTCGCGTCGAAGGTCCCCAGGTTGAGGCAGCCGCTGCCCGCGATCCCGAACATCTCGGCGAACCGGGGCACCCAGCCGCGGTACGCCCCGTCCGGTGCGGGGTCGCCCCGGCCCTCGACGAAACTGTCACCGACGACCGTCATCCGCGCTTTCGCCATCATGTTCCCCGCTTCGTCCCGAGCTGCCCGCGAAAAGATTCCACAAGTTGGATGCCAGCCCACCCGTCCGTGCGGTCGTCACGCATTGTTCACACCCCTGTCATGTTATCCGGCAGGTCTTGGCACGGGCATTCGCCAGCAAGTTTCCTCTCAATTGTGCGAAGCATCCGAAAGAACGGTCAACGCCAATCCCGGATACCTATTGCCTGATCAGGGCGGGCTATCGACGCTATCCACGGGAAAACAGGATGCCCGCTCCAGAATTCTCGACAAATTTCGGCAGAGTTCACTGTCCCGTGGGGCCCGCCATACATCACCGGCCCGCTGCCACTGTCGCGGGAGGCCGCCGGGCGTGCCCGGACATCGTCACGCACTCTTCGGGAAACTTGTGCGACCGATACATTTTACAGCATTACACAGGTTTTGCACCAGTTCGTCCACAGTGCCGGCGGAACCCGTTCAGCCCGCCGCGATGCTGCAGGCATAGTCGAAGTGGAACTTGGCCAGCAGCACGTCGGCGTCGTCGTAGAGCAGCGCCCTGCCGTCCAGGTCGAACTGCTCCGCGGCCGTGCTGGCCAGGATTCGCCGCGCCTCTCGCTCGTCCACGGTGGCGATCGCGCGGACCCGGCCGACGGCCGGCTTCCGGAAAATCGACCGCGCGTCCCGGACCACCGTGTACTCGACCCGGGCCAGGCGCGGCGCCAGCGCGCCGGCCAGCGCGGCGGCACCGGCGATATCCGCGGCCAGGAAGAGCGCGCCGGCGTGCACCGTCCCCAGATGATTGGTGAGGTTCCTGTCCGCCGGAATCTCGACCACCGCGCGGTCCGGCCCAACCTCGGTGATATCGGCCCCGACGAAACGACCGAAGGGCACGAGCGAGTTCGTGATCTCACGAATCCGTTCGTAGTCGACGACTCCGCCGGTGGCCTCGCTGAATATCGCATACCCGGCCTGGGCGGGCGGAACCCGCGTGTCACTGGTCACGTCTACCATCCCAACACTGTTTTCCTACCGGACCGTGAACAGGTGTCGAACCGGTCACCGGAGGCGGCGGAAAAAGAGGTGAAGCGCCATGCGGGCAGGAGCGCGCGGGGCGGGGGAAAACGGGCACGAAGACGGTCCGCACCGCGGCGGCGCCCAGCGGAGCCCATCAGCGGAGTTCGCCAGCGGAGTTCGCCAGCGGAGTTCGCCGGTGCGCCTCACCGGTGAGCGCGCAGCACCCGGCGGGCGATGGACCAGCGCAGCACCTCGGACGGGCCCTCGTAGATCCGGAAACCCCGCGCCTCGACAAGAAAGCGGGCGACCAGTTCGTCCTCGCACACACCGAGCCCGCCGTAGAGCTGCACCACGCGGTCGAGCACCCGCCAGACCGCCTCCGACACGAAGGTCTTGGTGATCGCGGACGCGTGGCGCGCGGCGCCGCTGAGCGCGCCACGCTCGTCGATCACGGCGGCTGTCGAGTGGACGAGCGCCCGGGCGGCCGCGATGTCGATCTCGTTGTCGGCGACGTGCGCCTGGGCCATCCCGTGGCCGGCGACCGCTGTCCCGAACGCCTCGCGCCCGACGATCCGCGCGGCCGCCATCTCGTGCGCCCGGACGGCCACCCCCAGCCAGCTCATCGAGAACATGATGCGGGAGGGGGCCAGCCGTGCCTGGATCTGCTCGAAGCCCTTCCCGGCCTCGCCGAGCACGGCGTCGTCGGGCACGAAGCAGTCGTCGAACGTCACCTCGCAGTGGCCGCCCGGGGCGCTGTGGTCCAGCGTCGGCATGCGGCGGCCGACGGTGAGCCCCGGGTTGTCCTGGTCCACCACGAAGATGGTCGAGCCACCGGTGGTCGCGGCCATGCAGATGCTGAACGCCGCCCCGTCGGCTCCGGTGACGAAGTGCTTCGCACCGTTGATCTTCCAGCCGCCGGGGGCCTTCTCGGCGGTCGTGCGCAGCATCGCGAGATCCGACCCCGCCCCCGGGGACGGTTCGGACACCGCGAGGGACGAGCGGACCTCACCGCGCGCCAGCGGCTCCAGGTACCGCCGCGCCTGCTCGGCGGTGGCGAGGTGGGCGAGCAGGTGGATGTTGCCGTCGTCCGGGGCGGACGCGTTCACCGCGATCGGGCCGATCAGGCTCGCGCCGGCGGCCTCCAGCACGTGCGCCAGGGCACGGGTGTCGAGGCCGAGCCCGCCGTAGGCCACCGGCGACAGCGGGCCGAAGACCCCCGCCTGGCGTGCCGCCTCCTGCAGCCGCACCCGCAGCGCGTCGTCCATCGGACGCCCGTCGACGATGATCTCCCGCTCGACCGGGAAGACATGTTCCTGGACGAACGCCCTCGTGCGTTCGGCGATCCGCTGCGGGCTGGCGCCCGCGCTGCCCGCGCTGGACGCGCTGGACGCGGTGAGTGCGGTGAGTGCGGTGGGTACGGCGTTCACGGCTGGGCACGCTCCTGGTCTGTGTCGGCGCCGCCGCCGCGCGGGGGCGGCGGGCGGCGCGTCCGTTCCTCCTGCCGCGCCGCCTGGTTCACCGGCTCCCCGCTCCCCTGGCTCCCCGGTACACCAGGGCACCTGATGACCGAGGAGCGGTACAGGCGAGAAGCGATATCGTCCTATACCAGCAGGTATTGTCTGATACAGGCTTATACGGGCAGATGTGGGCGAGAAACGGTCAGGCGGCCGTGAGCAGCCGCTTGTCCCGCGGTGTCCCGACCGCTTCGTAGAGCTTCTCCAGGTGCTCCGGAGCGAAGAACTCCTCACCGTGGATGCCCCCGCCTATCATCGCGTAGAACTTCTTCGTGTATTCCGGGCTCTGGCTCGTGGCGCGCAGCACCGAGTCGAAGAAGGGGGGCAGCGGGAGGAGTTCGGAGATCATGCAGGTGAACTCGAAGGTGCTCTTGCTCCGCTCGTCGCGGAGCCTGGCGTACTCCGCCACCGCGTCGTCGATCGGGCGCTCGCCGGCCAGTCCTTCGTGCAGATGGTTCGCCAGGAGCTCGGCGTACACGAGGGCGTCGGTGATTCCCCAGCCGGTGAACGGGTCCTTGTGGTATCCGGCGTCCCCCACCAGCGCCCAGCCCGGCCCGTTGGAGCGGCGGTAGTAGTTGTCCGGGTAACGCATCACCCGGAAGTTCTCCTCCCGCTTCCCCTTCGCCCGCAGTTCCTCACCGAGCTCGGGGACGACCTCGTCGTACACCGCGTGGAAGTTGTTCTCCACGTCGGTGCGGAACGCGCTGAAGTGCTCCCGCCGGCGCAGCAGGGACAGCAGGTTCAGGCCGTCGTTGGTCGGCCACGTTCCTATCTGCTGCTCGTTGAAGCCGGTCCGGTGGTGGAAACTCCAGTCCAGGCCGCTGAAATACGAGTAGTAGACGAAGCAGCTCGCCGGGACCACCCGGTAGAAGTCGGCCCCGACCTTGTCCGCGACCGTCGAGTTCCGGCCGTCCGCGCCGACGACGAACGAGCCGCGGAACTCCTGCTCCGGCCCGTCGCCGAACTGGCCCCGGATACCGGCCGCACGGCCGTCCTCGAAGATCACGTCCTGGACGGTGAAGCCCTCGAGGATCTCCACTCCGGCCGCGCGCGCCGCGTCGACGAGAATGCCGTCCAGGACGGTGCGCCGCGGGGAGTAGACCTCGGTGATGCCCTCGATCGGGTCGGCGAAGCCCTCGATGTGGATGCCGGTGTAGGACATGATCAGGTTTCTTATCGGCGGGACGCCCGACGCCACGAGGCGGTCGAGCAGGCCCCAGTCCCGCAGCCGGGCAAGGCCGGTCTGGTGAACATAGTGCGTCGAGACGGTGTCACTCGGGAAGGTAGACCGATCGACGACAAGGACCCGGTGGCCTCGCCTGGCGAGCAGCAGCGCCAGTGGTGAACCGGCGCAGCGCGCACCGACAACGATGACGTCGTACATGAGAATGTGCTCCTGTCGTGAACCCGGCGAAGCCCGCGGTGGTATTACACACGGCAGTGGTACGGGTCGATTTTCCACAGCTGCCGGAACGAGAGTCAACAACTACCGCCGAGATACATCGCCCAATTGGGCGGCACAATTGACCCACAACCCGGGAAGGGCCCGGAAGAACACCGGAAAGATATCCGGAGAATTCTCCACAGGTTCACCGGGCGTTGGGAGG
>NZ_CEVIVD010000065.1:13442-19889 GCF_982290655.1 Protofrankia sp. CiP1_Cm_nod3 | reverse complement strand
AGCCGTACACCGCGGCGATGTCCGCGGCGAAGTCGGCCTCGATGACGTTACGGCGCAGCTTCATCGAGGGCGTCAGCTGCCCGGCGGCCACGGTGAAATCGGTCACGAGCACCCGGAACGCCCGGATCGACTCGGCGCGCGAGACCAGGCTGTTCGCGTCGTCCACGGCGGTCTGGATCTCCGCGAGCAGCTCGGGGTCATGGCTGAAGGACCCGTCGCCGGCGGCGAGCCCCCGGCTGGCCTGCCAGCCGGCGAGCGCGGCGGGGTCGATCGTCACCAGCGCGCTGACGAAGGGCCGCCCGTCACCCACCACGATGCAGTTGCTCACCAGCGGATGCAGCCGGACCCGGTCCTCCAGCGGGGCGGGTGCGACGTTCTTGCCACCGCTGGTGACCAGGATCTCCTTGCGGCGGCCCGTGATGTGGAGGAAGCCGTCGTCGTCCAGCCGGGCGAGGTCGCCGGTGTGCAGCCACGGGCCCTCACCGCCCTGTGTCGCGTCCCGGTCGGTGGGCTGCGGACTTCCCTGCCAGTACCCCGGCGAGACGTTGAGGCCGCGGATGAGCAGCTCGCCGTCGTCCGCGATCGCCACCGTGGTGCCCGGGATCGGGCGCCCGGTGCTGCCCAGCCGGTTGGTGGCCGGGACGTTCACCGTCACCGCCGTCGCGGCCTCGGTCAGCCCGTAGCAGTTGAGGATCCGTACCCCGATGCCGCCGTAGAAGGCCGCGGTCGAGTCGTCGAGCGACGCGCCGCCGCAGATCACGTCCTGGAAGCGGCCGCCGAAGGAGGCCCGTACCCGGCTGTAGACCTGCTCGTCGAACGCGGCGTGCGCGGCGCGCAGGCCGTCGTCGACCGGCAGCCCGCGCGCGCTGGCGAGCCCGAACTCGATCGCGGCCCGCTCCGCCTCGGCGTCGACCACCCCGGCCCCGCCGGCCGCGGGCACCCGCACCCGCTTGCGGATCTTCTCCAGCGCGTACGGCACAAGCGCGAGGAAGCTCGGCCGGAACACCGGGAACTGCCCGATCAGCTCCGGGATGCCCGCCACCAGCCCGGTCCGGGTGCCCCCGTACAGGCAGGCGATGAGGATGGTCCGGCCGAAGACGTGCGACAGCGGCAGGCCCAGCAGGGTCGCGGCCTGCTCCCCGGCGGCGGTGCGGAAGAGGTCACCGGTGTGTTCGACGGTGTTGGCGGAGGACGCGTACAGGTTGCGGTGGGTGAGCATGCACCCCTTGGGCATGCCGGTGGTACCGCTGGTGTAGACGATCGTCGCGAGGTCGTCGGCGCGTACCTTGGCGCGGCGCTCGTCGAACTCGGCGTCTTCGGGCCCGTCCTGGTCCGCGTCGCGCCAGGCCCAGACCGCCGCCAGCGGCCAGGAGCCGACGCGCAGGGCCGCCCCGCCGATCCGGTCGAGCTGGGCCCGCTGTTCCTCGGTCTCGGTGAAGCACCAGTTCGCCGCGGAGTCGACGAGCAGGTGGCGCACCTGCTGCTCGGACGCCGTCGGGTAGATCGGGACCGTGACCGCGCCGATGCTGAGCACCGCGAAGTCCACCACGGCCCACTCGTAGCTGGTCCGTCCCAGCACGGCCACCCGGTCGCCGTGCGCGACCCCGTGCGCCAGCAGCACCTTGGCGACGGCCCGGACGTGGCCGGCGAACTGCCGGTAGCTGACGTCCCGCCAGCCGGCGGCGTCCTGCCAGCTCAGCACCGGGCGGTCCGGGGCCAGCCGGACACCCTCGTCCAGGATGAGGGACAGCCCCCGATCCGCGGGAAGAACGACACCGTCCCCGGACCTGTACTGCTGCATGTGAACCACCTACTCGCGGCGACGATTTCCGATGTCGGGAAACAGGAGCTCGGCGGCGGCGTCGGGGCCGGTCGAATATGAATACCAAAAGAATTCCCGACGAACAGCCACCACGAAGGCCACCACGAAGAATTCATCCGTTCGCAACACTCCCGTGGACTGGCCGGTGGGATGACGGATTCGGGCACCCGGGACCGGGCGCCGGTGGGCGTCTCATAGTGTGTGAACCTGTCGGGATGGTGTCAACGTGGGTTCGGCGGGCCCAATCGCCCGATCGGCGGGGACGATCGAGAATAACGACGACCGGCAACGGCCGACGACGGCGGATTCTCCCGGCCGACCGCTTCGCCAGCACTCGCCAGGACACCCTGCCAGGACGCCGCTGTGACGTTTACCACCCGACGGTCTCGAGTCGTCCGCGCGTATCCGGATATTACACTGGCGGCACGGATTCACATACGTACGGTCACCCACGAAGAATGCCGGGCCGTACGACGGCCTCCGGATCCCACCGCGGATTCCGCATGCCACACATCATGAGATGACCACCGGCAGAGGGATGTTTCCATGAGACCGGACGAAACGCCCACTTCGACGTCGCGCCGCGCCAGTCCCGCGATCCGGCTCGCGCTCGTCTGCGTGGCGACCTTCCTGGTCTACCTGGACGCCAGCATCACCCCGGTCGCCGTGCCGGCGATCCGCGCCGATCTCCATGCCGACGTCACCGCCGCCCAGTGGCTCCTGGACGCCTACACCCTGGGCTTTGCCTGCCTGCTGCTGACCGCGGGATCACTCGGCGACCGTTTCGGCCGCAAGGCCGCCCTGCTGACCGGCGCCGGCGGTTTCACGGCCTGCTCGGTGGCCTGCGCGCTCGCCCCGGGCGCGGGAGTGCTGATCGCCGCGCGCGGCGGCCAGGGCGTGTTCGCGGCGGCGGTCGTACCGCTGTCACTCGCGGTCACCACCGAGCTGTTCGCAGATCCGAGGCGACGGACCCGTGCCATCGGCGTGTGGGGTGGCGTCGCCGGTACGGCGGTGGCACTCGGACCGATCATCGGCGGGCTGCTCGTCCAGACGGCCGGCTGGGAGAGCATGTTCTGGATCAACCTGCCGATCGGCGCGGTGGCGCTCGCCGGCCTGTCCTGGGCCCTGCCCCCGTCCCCTCCCCGCCGGCCGTCCCGAAACGGCCGGGCCGCCGGCGAGGGCCGCGACGGCATGCCCGACGCGCCCGACGCGCCCGACGCGCCACCGGCCGATGGCCTCCGGGGGAGCCGGGAAGCCGCCGGCCGGCCGGACGTCGTGGGGCAGGCGCTGTTCGTGCTCGGTAGCGGGCCGCTGACGTTCGCGATGATCGAAAGCGGCCGTTTCGGCTGGTCCTCGCCGGTCATCCTCGGGCTCCTGCTCGGCAGCGCCGTCGTCCTGGCGCTCTTCGTGCGCTGGGAGATCCGCTGCCCGCACCCGATGCTCCCGCCGCGCCTGCTGCGCGTTCCCGCGGTCGCTGTGGCCTGCGTCGTGAACTTCCTCGGCCTGTTCGGCATGTACGCGGTGCTGTTCCTGCTGACCGTGTACCTCCAGGAGACCCGGCACCTGTCACCGGTGGGAACCGGGGTGCGTTTCCTCGCGCTCACCGGGTTTCTCGGCGTGGCCTCGATGGGCGCGGCCGCCGTGGTGGCCCGGCTCGGGACCCGCACGACCATGCTCCTGGGCCTGCTCCTCGTGGCGGCCGGGCTCGGCGGGCTCACCCTCGTCGAGGACGCCGGCGGCTATTTCACCTACGGATGGGCCCTGGTGCTGCTCGGTGCCGGCATACCGCTGTCCAGCGGTGTGGTCGCGATCCAGGCGATGATGAGCGCGGTACCAGCCGATCTCGCCGGTACCGCGTCCGGCGCGATGAACACGTTCCGGCAGTTCGGGGCCGTCTTCGGAGTGGCACTCGCGGGCGTCCTCTCCCCGCAGCGGGGCGAGGCCGTCACCTCGATGAACGTCACCTTCATCGTCGCCGCGACCGGCGCCCTGGCCGGTGCCGTCGTGACGGCGGTCGTGCTACGCGCGCGGAACGACCACGCCGGCCGGCCCGTACCCACGGTGGAGCCGCAGCAGCCAAGCGTCGCGTGACCTCGACCGACCCGCCGTCACCGGCCTGCCGTCGGGGATTTCCGTTCCAGCTGTAAGCCACACCTCCTCGGCTCGTACGCCTACCAGGCGCACACTCAGGACATGACGATGATCAAAAGTTCCCGCATCGCTGTACGCCTGCCTGAAGAGCAGGATGCGCTGATCCGCGTGGCAGCCGAGGTCGAAGGCTCGACCGTCACCGAGTTCACCGTGAACGCGGCCGTAGCCAGGGCCAAGGACGTCCTGGCAGAGCAGCGCCTGTTCACGCTGGGGAGCGAGGCATGGACGGAGTTCCTCACCATTCTGGATCGTCCGGTTACTCGTAAACCGCGCCTGGAACGCCTGCTCACCGAGGAGCCGATCTTTGAATGAGTGGCTGCTCCGCTCCCAGGCCGATCGCCGCGGCTGATGACCTGTCGACCTTTGACAGCGGCGAGTCCGCACTGGACGACTGGTCGCGCCGACGGGCGTTAGGTAACCGGACAGCGGGAGCCTCCCGCTGTTTTGTCACGTGCCGTGACGCACGTGTCGTCGGCTACTACGCCCTGGCTACCGGGGCCGTACAGCGGCTGGATACCAGCCGACGCATCGGCCAGGGCATGCCCGATCCCGTCCCGGTCATTCTGCTGGGGCGTCTCGCCGTCGGCGTCAAGGAACAGGGCCGGGGTCTGGGCGCCCATCTGTTACGCGACGCGATCACCCGTACCATCGCGGCAGCGGAGATCGTCGGCGTGCGAGCCCTGCTCGTACACGCGCTGCACGACCAGGCTCGGGAGTCCTACCTGCATTTTGGGTTCGAACCGTCTCCCACCCACCCGCTCCATCTGTTCCTTCTGATGAAGGATGCCCGGGCTCTGACCAGAGGCGACACATCCGGGTAGTGCCGGCCGGATCGGTGGCCGGCACTACCCGGCACAGCCAGGAATGTCCGTCGACCGAACAGCCGTCCACGCCGCTTTCCGGACAGTTCCGTTCTCGGAAATGAAAAGCCGGGAAAATGGAAAAACCGTTCATCCACCGTGGGGTAACAGAACGTTCACCGGCGGTCCACCGTTCCGCGGTCCTGTTCCAGTGGATGTCGGCGTATCGTCCGGTGACGAGCGTCCCGGGTGCGGGACGAGCCGAGGCCGCATGCGGATGACATGCAGAATATCGCGGCCGGCAACGCGGCAGCTGGAGCCGCCGGGAGACAAGAGCGTGGCGAGAGACAAAGGAGGCGAGTCCGTGCAGGTGAACGGAACGCGGGAGGAGTCCGCCGCACAGAGCCGCATCCGGGAACTACAGCAGTTGTTGGAATACGGCCTGCAGGCCGGGATCGGGGTCGGCCACTCGCTGGGTATCACCGTCGAGTCGGTGGACGAGGGCCGGACGGTCTACACGCTGGCGCCCTCACCGGCCACGGCCAACGCGATGTACACCGTGCATGGCGGAGTTCTGGCGACCCTCATGGACACCGCCATGGGGAGCGCGGTCTTCACCAGTCTCCCCGACGGGGTTCTTTACACCACGCTCGAGCTGAAGGTCAATTTCATCCGGTCGGTGAAACTGGACGCGGACCGGCTCACCTGTGAGGGCCTGGCCATCCACGTCGGCAGACGGACCGCGCTCGCGGAAGCGCGTGTCACCGACCCTACCGGCAAGCTGATTGCCCACGGGACGAGCACCTGCCTGCTACAGCCCGTGGACACGACCCGGAGCGCGTAGCCGGCCGTCCTGCCCGTACCCGGCACGGCCGGCCCCGTGGCCACGGCCACTCCGCCACAGCCGTGGCCACGGAAGGGCCGTCTGAGACAGCGGGGCGGTGCCGGATATCGCGTGGGTGGTCTCCGGTCCGTGTGGAATACCCACCGTCACAGCTGCATCAGGTGCTCCAGGGTCTGTTCCGGCGAGCTGTGCAGGATCGTCCGCCAGCCACGGGCCCGCGCGGCGACGCAGTTGACCGGCGTGTCGTCGATGAGCAGGCACTGTCGGGGCGTCGCGCCGAAGGCGTCCTCGGCCAGCTGGTAGATCTCCGGGTCGGGCTTGCGGATCCCGGTCTCGTGGGAGTTGATGGTCACCTCGAACACGCCCGCGTCGGGCATCAGCGCCGCGCGATGCGGCTCCCACTCGGCCACGCTGTTCGTCAGCAGCCCCACCCGCAGCCCCCGGCGCCGGCAGTCGGCCAGACAGCCGAGCAGTGCGCTGTTCATCCGCCGTCCCTCGTACCAGTGGTCGCCGAAGCGGGTCAGGTCGACTCGTGGCGTCCACCGCGGGGCGAGCGCCGCGGTGACCCGCAGTCCCCAGTCGTGCTGCGTCATCAGCCCGCGTTCCAGCGGCTCGAGCATCCGCATGCCGCGCTCGCCGGCGACCGTCTCGATGGCCGACCGCAGGGCCGCGGCCGGCACCCCCGCCGCGGCCACGAACCGGTCGAACGCCTCCGGGATGGGGGAGGTCAGCACGCCGCCGAAGTCACACCACACCACCGAGACCTCCGCCGACGACGGGCGCCGGCCGATGTCCCGGGTGCCGTCAGCCACATCCGCCCCCCGGGACAT
>NZ_CEVIVD010000065.1:5339-13417 GCF_982290655.1 Protofrankia sp. CiP1_Cm_nod3 | reverse complement strand
GGGCCGGCCCGGGCAGGATCGGCCGCGGGCGGCCCCGGGAGCCGCGTGGGCGATTCCGGGGGTCATCCGGGAAAGCCCCCGGGAATCCACGTGTCGAACTGGGCGGCTGGCGCGGCAATGTGCACCGGGCCGGTGAAGACCTGGCGGGCGTCGGCCTGCCGGGCCGCCAGCCACCGCGGGTCGGCGGAGATGAAATGGGTCAGGACGAGCTGCCCGGCGTCCGCCTCGGCCGCGGCGGTACCGGCGTCGGTGGCGCACAGATGACCGTGCGGCCCGTTGTCGGCGATCTCCAGGGTGGCTTCGGCCAGCAGCAGGTCCACGTCGCGGGCCAGGGGGATCAGCGCGTCTGTCCAGCCGGTGTCGCCGGTGTAGGCGAGGCTGCCCGCCGGGCTGTCCAGCCGGACACCGCAGTTGGGGATGGCGTGACGCAGCGCGTGCATACTGATCGTGCAGTCACCCACCGTGAAACTCTCGCCCGGGACGTACTCCCGTACGTCGAAGGCGAGGTCGAACGCCCTGTCCAGCAACGGGATGGTCGCCACCGGAAAGAGCTCCGCGAGCTTCCGCAGGGTCGCGCGCCCGCCGGCCGGGACATAGAGCGGAATCGGCGTGAGCCGGGTGGTGCCGGCCGCCTCCAAGATCTCCGGCAGGGTGGGGAAGGACGCGCCATACCGCGCGTGCCGGCTCAGGAGAGTTTTTCCGACCGGCAGCAGATCATAGCAGTGATCCAGGTGGAAATGACTGATCACCACCGCGTCCAGCATTTTTGGATGCCCTATCATGCTGAGCGCCAGCGCCACACCGGGACCGCAGTCGAGCAGGATCCTGGTGCTGTCGGTGCTCACGAGATAACCCGAACTGCCCTGGCCACCGGAAGGCATTCCCGAACGGCAGCCGAGGACGGTGAGATGCATCTGCGAAATGTCCGATCTTCTGAAATACCGGAATCCGGGGACTCCGGAGCACTGGTGTGATGTGGTATGCCGAGGCGCCCCGACGGCGTAACGTGTGGATCTTTGTGATGCCGCCGGAGAATTTTGGGTCCTGGGAACCGGGGGTGCACGGTTCCCCCGGTTCCAGCGATGTTGCTAGCAGCTTGTGGCCCTGGCAACGAGCAACTTCCAGCCATACGATTACGAACGCTTATCACCGCTGTTCACTGCCCTCGCCGCCGCTCACCAGGCTGGCCGTGCCGCCGGGATGCCATGCCCGGCCGGCATGACTCCCAGCCGGCATGACTCCCGGCCGGGACGTGCCGGGACGGCCCGGCAGGTCCACCGGCGCTGTCTGTCGGCGGTCGTCCGGGAGCCGGCGCGGCCCGGTACGGCCCGGTACGGCCCGGTACGGCCCAGCGTGGCCCGGCCTTCGTACCGGGTCGGGCCGGCAGCGGCCGGCGACGCCCGGTCAGCGCTCGACGTATTACGCGGAAAAGTGCCCACCGGCCGCTTTCTCCAGTTTTCGCCCAGCCCGTCACGGCCTGGTGGTGAACGAAACGCGAAGCGACGACAAATGATGCGGGAATCCTGCCTGCGACCCACCGGATCCGGCCTCGCTCAATAGCTGTCCAATAGCTTTCCCGAATGGATCTATACGATCGGGAAACAACCGTTGACGGTCCTCGGTGCGCCGCCGGACAATTTTTCCGGTGGCGGCGTTCACGGCGCACCGGGCGCGATTCGCCCATTGGCCGGCCGGTACGGACGCCCCGACCGGTGGTCCCCGGAGACGGCGACACGAAGAAACTACGGCTCGAAGAAACGGCAACACGAAGAAACGGCGGCGCAAAGAAGAGGACGGCGTGAGGAAGGCGACGGCCGGCTCTTCGTGGACAGGGGGAGGCCGCATGGTCACCGGCACGTTGCACGATGCGCTTGACCGGGCTGCAGCCCACGGCCGGGACACCCGGGTCGACTTCCCGTCCGAGCCGGCTTCCATCACCCTCGGTGATCTCGCTGATTCCACCCGGGTGATGGCGCGCTCGCTGGCCGCGGCAGGCGTGGGACCGGGCAGCCTGGTCGGGATCTTCAGCCAGAACGCACCCGAGTTCCTCCAGGCGCTGTTCGCCATCACCAGGACCGGCGCGGCGGCCTGCCCGTTGCCGCTGCCCACGGCGGCCTGGGATCTGGCGGGGCACGCGCACCGGCTGGCGCGGATCGTGTCGGTCGCAGGCATCCGCGACGTGGTTGTCTCCTCCCGCTTCCGGGGGCTGGCCAGCCGTTTCAACGGTGCCGTGGGTGACGTGGCCTTCGTCCGCGCCGCCGATCTGCTGGCGGCCGCGCCTCCGCCCGGGCGACTGCCCCTGGTCGACGCGGCCCAGACGGCCATCGTCCAGTTCACCTCGGGAAGCACCGCCGCCCCCAAGGGGGTCCGGCTCACCCACGCCAACACGCTCGCGGGCATCGAGGCGATCAGCGAGGGGATCGACCTCGGCCGGGACGGCGACGGAGGCGGCAGCTGGCTGCCTCTCTTCCACGACATGGGACTGTTCGCGACCCTGTCCGCGATCATGCGTAACGTCCCCATGACAGTGTGGTCACCCGCCTCCTTCGTCAAGGACCCGGCACGATGGCTGCGCCAGTTCCTGGCGTCCGGGGCGACGATCTCCCCCGCTCCCAACTTCGGCTACGACCAGCTGGTCGCCGCCGTGCCCCCGGGGGAGGTGGCGGAGCTGGACATGCGTCACTGGCGGGTCGCCTTCAATGGTGCCGAGCCCATCGCGCTGGCTTCGGTCGAGCGGTTCCTGGAACACTTCGCGCCGGCCGGTTTCGCCCCTGAGGCGATGTTCCCGGTGTACGGGATGGCCGAGGCGACGCTGGCGGTCACCTTTCCCCCGCTGGGCCGGCCGCCGGTGTCGGTCTGGGTTGACCGGGACCTGCTGGCCAATGCCGGGCGCGTCCAGCGGGTGCCACCCGAGCATCCACGCGCGCGGGCTGTCATCGCCGTGGGCCGCCCGGTGCGCGGGGTCGACCTGCGAATCTCCAGCCCCGACGCCGGCGAGCTGCCTGCCGACGCCCAACGGGTCGGCGAGATCGAGATCCACGGGGATCCGGTGACGTCCGGCTATCTGCTGGCGGAGGGAACCGACGACGACACCTTCACCGCGGACGGTTGGCTCCGTACCGGAGACCTGGGTTTCCATCTGGGTGACGACGTGTTCGTCACGGGACGAACAAAGGAAATGATCATCATTCATGGGACGAACTTCTACCCCGAGGACGTCGAGGGCATCGCCCGTGACGTCCCCGGGGTGTTCAAGCGCCGCTGCGTGGCTGTCGCCGGCCGCGCCCATGACAGCGACCGTGACGACGGCCGCGGCGGGCACGGCTGGGATGCCGGCCCGCACGGGAGCGACGGCACAGAAGTGATCACTCTGCTCGCGGAGACGAGCCTCGACGACCCGGCCGCACGTGACCGGCTCGCCGGTGATCTGCGTGCCCAGATCACCGGAACGCTTGGCCTGTCCGACCTGGCGGTATGCCTGGTGCCCCCGAGCACGCTCCCCCGCACGTCCAGCGGCAAGTTCCAACGCCTGGCCATCCGTGAACGATCATGGAAGCCTCCGCTCTGACACCGCGGGCCCGCCGCCCAGTTCACCGACGCCCGGTTCACCGGCACAACAGAGTTCGACGTCACAGAGCTTGATGTCACAGGGCCCGATGTCACAGGGCCCGACGTAACAGCCCGGCGTGGTCCTGCCACGAAGATCGCGCACTGTGACCCTCGCCCGGGCCGCCCGGGCCGCCCGGACCGGCCCCGAAGCCCGCAGCAGCCCGCACGCGAAGTCCGCGAAGGAAGCCGATGCACAGTTACGATGTCTTCCGCCAGTACGAACGTCATCAGTGGCAACTCGCCGACCTGCCGTTCGACAAGATCGATCGCGACCTGGTCGACCCCGACTACGTCACACTGGCGAAAAGCGCGGTGATGGGCGAGTCGAACTCGATAGCCGCCCAGCACGGCTTTTTCAACGAGTTCGTCGATGACTACGACTTCTCCGCTTTCGTGGCGATCTGGGGCTTTCAGGAACTTCAGCACCACTACGCGTTCCGGGCCTGGCTGGAAGCACTGGGCGTCCACGTCGAGGCGGCTCCCGTCGAAGCGATGCGGGAACCGTACGCGCCCGGCACGACACCGGCCGCAACCCTCGCAACGAACATCATTTCGGAACTGACGGTGAACCACGTCTACCGGGCCGTCTCGGACTGGGTGGCCGAGCCGGTGCTGCGGACAATCATGCGGGACGCCAGCCGGGACGAGGCAGCCCACGCCCGCGAGTTCATCTACTTCGCCCGCAGGCGCCTGGCCGCGCATCCGCGGGAGCTGCCATCCGTCCTCGAAACGCTCTATGTGTACACCTCCGGCACACGGATCAGGCATCCGGTGAGTGTTTTCAAAAGCGAACTGCCGGAACTGCGCGAGCACGAGACGATAGACACCGGCTTCGAGTTCTTCCTTACCAGGGCCGGCGGGGCCTGCGAGCTCGACCGCCTCCAGGTGAAGATCCGCCGGGCCTTCGGTGCCCTGACCGGCCTGGACCTCGCCAGCAACGCGCGTATCCGGCGCGCGCTGGCCGAAGCACTGGTATGACACCCGCCGGATCCGGCCCGAGCGGGTGGACAGCTTCGGCCGGCAATCCGGTGGCCGTCTTTTTCGTATCGTCAGCAGCCCGATGCCGTGAAACACGACACGTTTTGGAGAGAAATTGTCCGCCACCCACGAGCAGATCGTCGCTGTCGTCACCGACATCGTGACCGGCGAGCTCGGCCTCGCCACCGGCAGTGTGACTCCGTCCACCGACCTCCGCTCGATCGAGGGGGCCGACTCGGTCAAGGTACTCCGGATGATCTCCAGAATCGAGCAGCGTTTCGACGTCGAGCTGGAGGACGAAGACGTCTTCGGTGTCTCCTCCGTCCATGACATCGCGCTGGTCGTGGCGAAGGCCCTCATCCCGGACCCGTCATGACGACGATCACGGACCCGAGGACGGACACCGCCGTCGCCGACACCAATCAGCACTACGACCTCGACCCGGAGGTCTTCGGCCTCTTCCTCGATCCGTCGCGCAAGTACAGCTGCGGGCTGTACAGGTCCGAGACGGACACCCTGGCGGACGCGCAGATCAACAAGCTGCGCTTCGTCGCCGAACGCCTGGGCCTGCGAGGCGGCGAGCGCCTGCTCGACGTGGGCTGCGGCTGGGGATCCCTGTTGCTGTTCATGGCACGGGAACACGCCTGCCGGGCAACCGGCATCAGCCCGGCGGCCCGCCAGCACGCCTACATAAGCGGCCGGGCCCGTGAACTCGGTGTGGCCGACCGGGTCAGCACCTGGCAGGGGCATTTCGAGGAGATCGACCTGCCCGCCGGCGGCTTCGACGCGGTGACCATGCTCGGATCCATCGTGCACATGCCCGATCTGGCCGCCGTGTTCGCCAGGGCCCGAGCGCTGCTGCGCCGCGGTGGCGCCCTTTACGTGTCGGAAAGCTGCTTTCGCAACGCGTCCGCGCACGAGACGTTCCACCGTCGCGCCGGTACCCGGTTCGTCGGCGAGACAATCTTCGGCTGGGGTGACATGCGCCCGCTGTCCGACCTGGTCCGTGGCGCCGAGGACGCCGGCTTCTCCATCGTCGGCCTGGACGACCTCACCGCGGACTACCGTCGCACGATCGACGACTGGCTGGCGAACGTCCGCTCCGCCACCGGCGCCATCGAGCGGATCCGGCCAGGTCTCGCCGGCGAGCTCGAGCGCTACCTGGAGATCGCCAACGCCGGATGGGGCTACACCACCAAGCACTACGCCCTGACGTGCCGGAAGGCACGATGACCAGCCCACCGCTCCAGGACCCGGCCCTGTTGCCGTTGCTGCGGCCCGGCGGCCGCGTGCCGGAGCGGCAGGCACGGTGAAAAAACGGCAGGAGGACCGATGACCGTCGTGGACGGCAGCCCGGCAGGGGAAACCCTGGCTGCACCACCGTCGGAACAGGATGCGCGCCGGCTCCTGCCGGCCGCCGACATCGAGCATGCGGTCACCTCGTTCATGGCTGCCTCGCCGTCGACACGCCGCTTCGACGTGGAAAGCGACTTCGACTGGAACAGCGCGGACTGCGGGAGGCTGACCGAGGGGCAACGGTCCGCGGTCCGTTTCATCACCCTGATCGAGGATCACCTTCCCGGCTACTTCGCTCTCTACAACCGGTTCTTCCCCCTCGATGGCGATGTCGGCCCGGCGGACTTCGTCCGTAACCGGGAGCTGTACCACTTCACGGTCCGCTGGGCGCAGGAGGAGGACACCCATGCCCGCGCTCTCTTCCGCTATCAGGTGGCCTCCGGGCTCGCCGAGCCCGAACGGCTGCGCCTCGAGCTCGCCGAGGAGGGCCGGCGGAGGTTCACCCTGCCCTTCGACAGCCCGGTCTCGCTGTTCACCTACACCCTCGTGCAGGAGAAAGCGACGCAGCTCTACTATCAGCAGCTTCGCGCCGTGATCGATGAGCCGGTTCTCGCGGAGATCCTGAACCGGCTCAGCCGGGACGAGGCCCGTCACTTCTCGTTCATGGCGGACATGGTGGAGCGATACCTGATCCGGTACGGCGACACCGTCGTGGAACCGATCCGGGACGTGATAGCGAACTTCCGGATGCCGCTGGCGGACACCATCAAGGGCTACTGGCGATGGGCGCTGCGGATCGCGGACACCGCGCGATACGACCATACCGACTCCTACGAACATCTGATCCGGGTCATCAGGCGCGCTGTCGACGCGCCGTCGGACCGGGTGGAGGCGTTGACCCAGTTCATCTCCGCCTGCCGCACCCCCGGGTAGATTTGTCGGCGTGAGCCTGCCAGCGCGGGCCCGTTTCACACCAGTCGTGCCTGTTGATCACCGACACGACTGGTCCACCGGATTTTTCACGCCACCCACCGGACACTGCGAACCAGCGGCGGAAGGTGGAAACGGACGGCGCCGACGGCGTAGTCGCCCCAGCCGCGTTCCGCCGCATAACCGTCGGCAGCGGCAACGCTTTCAAAAAGAATCACCACCTCTGTGACAGCGGACCGGTCGTTCCCGTCGAAGAGGACCACCGCGTACAGCGACGGCGTCGATTCCGCCGCGGGCCCACGGGGCAGTCGCCGCGCCGGCTGCCGCGGCGGCGGTACGGCTGTCATGTCGGCTCCTTCCGGCCAGGGTGCGGCGTCTGCGGTATCCACCGTGTCCGCAGCGTCCACAGAGCGGATGGGCCTGCCCCGCCGCCGCGAGCACCCGGATCTGGCATCGTCACGGTTTGTCATCGCCAGCCCTTCAGATCGCTGCCTGAGATCACTTCCTGGGACCGTTTCCCGTTCGAGGCGGCTGCCATGACGAGCGATGCCCAGCTCGACAGCACCACTCGACGGTGTCACCGGTGACATCCGCTGGGGCGGGATTCGCCCGTCACCGAACAGTGAACATCAGCGCCGTGGCAGAATGCAGCGCCTGCGTCTGGCGGATCCCAAGCCGATCGTCTGGGCGGAAACCGACACGAGAATGGCATCAAACTGGTAGCCGGGAGACCGGCGCAGTCCTTCCGAACTCCTGCCGCGTGGCGAGCTGGTACAGAAAACTGGTGGGTGCCAGACCAGCCACGCGGAAAGGAACGACAAAATCACACGATGGAAACATCAACAGCACAACAAATTCACAACCAGCTCATCCGGATGCTCCGTCGCGGCGGCCGTCCCACCGAGCTGATCACGTACACCCCGGAATTCGTCGACCTGGTCTGGCCCGCCGAGGCGGGCATGCCCCGGCAGGCCATCCACGACCGGGCGCTGCGCGCCCACCGGATGCTCACCGCCGCCGTCGCCGCCATGGAACAGCCGCACAGCGAAGCAATCGGAATCATGCTGTGCCTGTGGCCGGGCACCCTCGGCCTGACCCTCGACCAGAGACGGGAACGGGCCGCCCGCCTTTTCGGCATCCAGTCCGACACGTTCCGCCGCTCGGCCCACGAGGGGCGCCTCGTGCTCAGCCTCTCCCTGGAGATCTACCAGCGGGTCCGGGACCGCCACGACCGGCGGCGGACCCTGCCCACCGCGGATCACGGC
>NZ_CEVIVD010000065.1:0-4754 GCF_982290655.1 Protofrankia sp. CiP1_Cm_nod3 | reverse complement strand
CGGGGGGACTCGGACCACGGCGGTACTCCGTGATCCAGCACACTCCGTGATCCGGCGCACTCCGTGGACCGGCGCACTCCGTGGACCGGCAGCGGCCGAGAAGGCGCCCCGGGCCGTCCCGGTCATCGGCCCGGCTGCTGGAACGGTGGTGACCGGACCATACGCGGTCCGGTGAAGAGCACCGCTACCGACGGATACCGATGAATTCCAGTGGTTCACGGCAACCAGCAGCCATGGAATCTTCGCTGCATACCGCTGTCGCCATATCGCCTGGCCTGCTGCCACGATCCGGGGCACCGTCGGCACGAAAAATCCCGGATCCGGGAATGTCACGGCCGTTCCGCCGGGAGGCGCGCTCGGGCCGCCGGCGGACGGGACCGTCGTTACCATGGGGCAATGACCGTGCCCGTGCAGTCGACCAACAGTCCGCCATCCGTGGGACGCCGGCGGCCCCCGGCCGCCAACGAGGATTCAGGCCTGCCCGAGAACGACGAGAACAGCCGTATCGACCCGGCATTCGTGACCGCGCTGCGAACGTCGATAACCAGGCTTGCGCGCGCGCAGCGGGCCGAACGACAACGAGATCCGCAGGCGCTGCCGGTCAGCCTGATATCGGCCCTGTCCGCACTGCAGCGGCTGGGCCCGCTGACCCCAACGCAGCTCGCGCATCTGGAAGGCGTGCGCAAACCATCGATGACCCGGGCGCTGGCGGCCCTTACCGAACGCGGCCTGGTGATCAGGGAACACGACGAGTACGACGGCCGGCAGTTCATCGTGCGGATCTCCGCCGAAGGCCTCACCGCGGTCGCCCGTTCACGCGACATCGTCGACGGCTGGTATTTCCGGCGGCTGCGACAACTGGATCAGCAGGACCTGGCGGACCTCATGCGCGCCGGTGGAGCGCTCGTGCGACTGGCCAACGAGACCTGACCCGGTCAACCGGTTCAGTGCTGCCAGCCGGACACATACCATGGCCAGGCGCCCTGGGCGCTCCTCAGGACGGCTGGTCATGATTGTCGGCGGACCGCTGGCGGGTGCTGGTCGGCGCCGGCTCCACGGAGCGCTCCGGATGCGGGCGCAGCAGAACGAACGAAAACAGGTAGATTGCCAGATAGCTCAGGACCGCGGCGAACGCAAGCAGGTCCAGCGACTCGGCAAAAGCAAGGACAACGAGCAGCAGAACACCGCTGCCCAGGCCGACGAGAAGAAGCGGCGGCACATCTGCGGTAAACCGGCGGGGGCGTTCCGTCATATCTCACGTTGTTCCCGGAAAAAGGCCGTTCCCGGGCGTCCCGCCCGCCCGGCCGAGGGCCGGGCGGGCGCCGGGGCCGAAGAGCTCGTGAAACCCGTGAGGCCCGCCATCGGCGGCTGCCCCGCCGGCCGCCGCGGGACCGGCGGCCCGGGCCGTCGGCATGTCGCGGACATTCCCGTCCGGCTCGCCCAGGCAGCTGCCGTCGACGTGCTCCAAGAAAATCTGTGCCCCTCTGCCGGATGCGGCGACGGATGCGGCAGCCCGGCCGCGAGCCGCAGCATACCGCGTGCCGACGCCGGCACGGCATATCCGGGCTGTCTGCCCGACCGGTCGGGGTATCGGCCTGGTCCGGTCGTCGTCACATCGCTTTTGTTTACGATTTTACTTCGCCAGAAAATCTGGACGATATCGAACGGCCCCGGCCGCCGGCCGCCGGGAATGATTCCGGACCGGCGGGAACAGCCCCGGACCGTCAGAACATGTCACCGGCCGGCCGCCGGAGGGGCCGACGTCGGTGCCGCGGGCGACGGCACCGGGCGGGGCGCCATGGTGGTGCTGGCCGGCTCGGGCGCGGTGGTCGCCGGGCCCGGCGTCGGCTGCCGCCTCGCGGGAACGGGCGTCGGGGACTCCGAGGCGGGCCCCGGCGCCTCTGGGCCACCGGTCGAACGGCTGCCAACGGCAGCGGCAATGCCCTGGTCCGCGGGCTGGCCATCGGGCGGTGCGCCCGAGCCCGGCGTACTGGCGGCCGACGGGGCCGGGACGGCCGGGGCGGCCGGCGCGCTGTTCGGGGACGCACCGGCGACCGGGACGACGCCTCCGCCGGCAGGGGCTGCCGGCACCCGCGCCGTCGTGCTTGGCGGTGATTCAGGGGCGGCATCGAGGGCGATGTCATTCGAATTGCCGTTCTGAACGCTTTCCGTGGTCAGATAGCTGGCTGTCCCGCCGAGAACAGCCCCGACGACGAGCATCAGCAGAAAGACCGTCGCAAGCTGCCGCCCGGATCCGCCAGCCGTGAGGGTGGACCGGGTCGTCATGATCCCTCCTCGTATGACCGGAAGGCCGGGCCTCCCGAATCCCTGGGCGCGGAGGAACGTGATCCGTTCGCCGCCGGCCTTTTCGGTGCTTCGGCCACCAACCATACCGGGCGGCCACAAACACCCGTGACCGGTGTCCGGTAGAACACACCGGACCACCTTGTGGGGCATCGGATCCGGAGCCGGTACGAATCCCGTCCGCCGAACGGCCAACGGCCGGGCCACGGCCGTGACACGATCACGGCCGAACAGGCCGGAAGCCCGCCAGCGGAATCTTCGGGACAGCATCGGAGACAAATCGCACAACTGATATGAATAGTTTGCCCATATCTGGACGGGTAGCAGCACCCGGTACCGAAAAACGGCCGCTGCCCACCGGCGTGGGCGATGGCGACGAATCGACGGTGAGGTCCGCACCGACGTCACGCCGATGTTTTGCCCTACCATCGGCGCGAGCACTCAGCAGAAACCAATGGTCGGGGAAAATCCTGGTGAACGAAGTCGCGATCGTCGAGCTTGCCTCCTGTTTTCCGGAAGCGGCCGGCAGAGATCTTTTCCGCTGCCCGCCGCGAAAGCCGGGAGAGCGGTCCGACGACACCGTGCGGAGCCGTTCCCCGCTCGGGAGCCGGCACCACCGGAACAGCCGGAAGCACCCGCGTGACGCCGGTACCGGCCGGATTCCCCACCCCGGCGACATCGTGCCGGGCAGGACGCCGGGCAGTGCGCCGGGCAGGACGCCGAACAGTGCGCCGGGCGGCCTGGCGGGCGGCACGGCCGCGGCCGGCCGGGACGAGGACACGCTCCGCCCTGGCCGGAAGGACGGTTCGCCGCGATGAAGACATCGCCACCGCCGGAGTCCCGGCTCCACCGGCCTCACGCCACCGGACGGCACCGGCCCCGTGTCCCCATGCCCCGCGGCGTGGGGCACGGCCCCGCCGTCCACCCGCGGGTACGCCCACGGATACGCAGCCGGCTGCTGCGCGTCATCGTGACCCGTCCCCGCATGGTCCTGCTCGTCACGACGGCGCTCACGGTCCTCGCCGCCATCGTCGGCGTCGGGGCGGTCAGCCAGCTCAAGACCGGCGGCTTCGACGATCCGGGCTCGGACTCGGTCCGCGGCACGCAGGTCCTCCTGGACAGGTTCGGCTCGGCCGACCCGAACCTGGTCGTCCTGATCGGCTCCAGCGCCGGTGTCGAGACGCCGGCGGTCCGGGCGAAGGGACAGGACGTCACCGCCATGCTGCGGCGCGAGCCGGGCCTGCTGGTGGTCGCCTCCTACTGGGAGACGCCCGTGGCCGAACTGCGCGGCCGCTCCGGTGACGCCGGCCTGATCGTCGCCCACGTCGACGGTGACCAGGACGAAAGCGCCGAGCACACCGGACGGCTGCACGACCTGCTCACCCGGGCGGATGGCCACGCCGCCGGCGTCACCGTCTCCCTCGGCGGGCTCACCCAGATCAACAACGACATCAACACACAGGTCACCAAGGATCTGGCCAGAGCCGAGTCCATCGCCGTCCCGGTCACCCTCGCCCTGCTGCTGGTGGTTTTCGGCACCGTGGTCGCGGCGGGCATCCCACTGGTCATCGGCATTCTGTCGATCATCGGGACGCTCGGCGCGCTCGCGGTCCTGGCCACCCTCACCGAGGTCTCGGTGTTCGCGGTCAACCTCACCACCGCGCTCGGGCTCGGGCTCGCCATCGACTACTGTCTGCTGTTCATCTCCCGCTACCGCGAGGAACGCAGACGCAGCTACGGCACCGTCGCCGCCCTGGACGCGACCATGCGCACCGCCGGCCGGACGATCGTGTTCAGCGCCGCCACCGTCGCCGCGGCCCTGTGCTGCCTGCTGGTCTTCCCGCAGTACTTCCTGCGGTCGTTCGCCTTCGCCGGCGTCGCGGTCGTGGCGATCACCCTGGTCGGGGCGCTGATCGTCCTACCGGCTCTGCTGTTCCTGCTGCGGGGCCGGATCGAACGCTGGCCGCTGCCCCGGCGGCGCCGCCCGAGGCGGGCGAGGCGGGCGAGGGGCCTGAGCGCGGTCGGCCGGGTCGCCGCCGTGGCCTGGCGGTACCCCGCCCGCACCGCCATCCCCACCCTCGCCGTCCTGCTCCTGCTCGGCGCGCCCTTCCTGCACGTCGCCTTCGGCGTCCCCGATGACCGCGTGCTGCCCACCAGCGCCGAAAGCCGCCAGACCGCGGACCGGCTGCGTACCGACTTCGCCGCTCCCGCCACCGGCGCTCTCGCCGTCGTCTCCACCAGCTGGAGCACCGGCGCCGCCGCCGTCACCGACGCCGCCGGCTACGCCGGCCGGCTGTCCGCCATCCCGGGTGTCGACCGCGTCGACAGCGTCGCCGGCTCCTACACCGCCGGCACCCTGAGCACCCCGGCCACCCCGGCCACCGCCGCCCGCTTCACGGACGGCACCGCCACCTGGTTCTCCGTCCTCAGCCGCACCGAGCCCTACTCCC
>NZ_CEVIVD010000064.1:23766-29022 GCF_982290655.1 Protofrankia sp. CiP1_Cm_nod3 | reverse complement strand
TTGAACCCCCACGCCCTTAGAGGGCACTAGCACCTCAAGCTAGCGCGTCTGCCATTCCGCCACCCGGACCTGCAACGAACCAAGACTCTACACGGCTTGCGGGCGGGTCGGCGTGGGGGTCCTCCTCATCTGGGCGGCTTCTTCTGGATCTTCGGAGGTCCCATGGCTCCGGCCTTCGGAAGCCCTGCGGCTCAGGGTGAATGGAGGCCCTGGCCCTGGGCGCGCGGGGCCGGTGTGATGCGGCTGGTCCGGCGGGGCCTGGCCGCGCCCGCGGCCTCGGTCTGACGAGCTGGTCAGGCCAGCCGGGAACGGTTTGGCCAGTCCGAGAAGCGCCCTGCCGCGGCCATGGGAGCGGTCGGGCCGGGCCTGGGAGCGCTCTGCCGCGGGTCTGGGAGCGGTCGGACCGGGCCTGGGAGCGGGTCGGGCCGGGCCTGGGCCGGTCAGGTGCCGGCCCGGGGGCGGTGAGACGGGGCTGATGCGTCGGTGGGCCCGCCAGTCGGGCAAGCTGGTCTCCGACACCTCATCAGGACCCCGGCCACGGAGGCGGATCGAGATCGTGACGACGTCGGTTCATCGCAGGATCGCCGAGGAGCTCGGCGTGCGTGAGGGGCAGGTGACCGCGGCCGTCGACCTGCTCGACGGCGGGGCCACCGTGCCGTTCATCGCCCGCTACCGCAAGGAGGCGACCGGCATGCTCGACGACGCCCAGCTGCGGACCCTTGAGGAGCGGCTGCGCTACCTGCGCGAGCTGGAGGACCGGCGCGCCGCGATCCTGGAGTCGATCCGTTCCCAGGGCAAGCTGGACGACGCGCTCGAGGCGCAGATCCTGGCCGCCGACTCCAAGGCCCGCCTGGAGGACATCTACCTGCCCTACAAGCCTAAACGCCGCACCAAGGCCCAGATCGCCCGGGAGGCCGGTCTGGAGCCGCTCGCCGAGACACTGCTGGCCGACCCGTCACAGGATCCGCAGGCGACGGCCGCCCCCTTCGTCGACCCGGAGAAGGGTGTCGCCGACACGGCCGCCGCTCTCGAGGGCGCGCGGGCCATCCTGGTCGAGCGTTTCGCCGAGGACGCGGACCTGATCGGGACGCTGCGTGAGCGGATGTGGACGCGCGGCCGGCTCGTCTCCCGGGTACGGGAGGGCCGGCAGGACGCCGGCGCCAAGTTCGCCGACTACTTCGACTTTGCCGAGCCCTTCACCTCGCTGCCCTCGCACCGGATTCTGGCGCTGTTCCGCGGCGAGAAGGAGGAGGTCCTCGACCTCACCCTCGATCCGGAACCCGCCGACCCGGCCGCTGCCGGTGGGCCGGCCGACGGCGGGGGCACCGCCGACGGGCGGCCGGCGGCAGCGGCCGTGCCCCGGCAGGCGGCGGCACAGCCGAGCAGCTACGAGGTCACCGTCGCCGCGCGCTTCGCCGTCGCCGACAACGGCCGCCCGGCCGACCGCTGGCTGCTGGAGACGGTCCGCTGGGCGTGGCGGACCCGCATCCTCGTCCATCTCGACATCGACCTGCGGATGCGGCTGTGGCAGGCGGCGGAGGACACCGCCGTCCGGGTGTTCGCGGTGAACCTGCGTGACCTGCTGCTGGCGGCGCCCGCCGGCGTGCGGGCGACCATGGGGCTCGACCCGGGGCTGCGCACCGGGGTGAAGGTCGCGGTGGTCGACCCGACCGGCCAGGTGGTGGCGACCGAGACGATCTACCCGCACGAGCCGCGGCGGCGCTGGGACGAGTCGATCGCCGTCCTCGCCCGGCTCGCGCACGCCCACAACGTCGAACTGGTCGCGATCGGCAACGGGACCGCGTCCCGGGAGACCGACAGGCTTGCGGGCGAGCTGGCCAAACGGCATCCGGAGCTCAGGCTCACCTCGGTGGTGGTGTCCGAGGCCGGCGCCTCGGTGTACTCCGCGTCCGCCTATGCCTCGCGGGAGCTGCCCGAGCTGGACGTGTCGCTGCGCGGCGCGGTGTCCATCGCCCGCCGGCTGCAGGATCCGCTGGCGGAACTGGTCAAGATCGACCCCCGTTCGATCGGGGTCGGCCAGTATCAGCACGACCTCTCCGAGGTGAAGCTGTCGCGTTCGCTGGACGCGGTGGTGGAGGACTGCGTCAACGCCGTCGGCGTCGACGTCAACACCGCCTCGGCGCCGCTACTGACGCGCGTGTCGGGCATCGGCGAGGGGCTGGCGGAGAACATCGTGCGCCACCGGGACGCCCATGGCCCGTTCCGGTCCCGCCGGGCGCTCATCGACGTCCCGCGGCTGGGGCCGAAGGCGTTCGAGCAGTGCGCCGGCTTCCTGCGCATCCGTGGTGGCGACGACCCGCTGGACGCCTCCAGCGTGCACCCGGAGGCGTATCCGGTGGTACGCCGCATCCTCACGGCCACGGACAGCGACATCACGACGGTGATCGGTAACAGCTCGGCGTTGCGGGCGCTGCGGCCGACGGACTTCGTCGACGACACCTTCGGCCTGCCGACCGTCACCGACATCCTCCGGGAGCTGGAGAAGCCGGGCCGGGACCCGCGCCCGGCGTTCCGGACCGCGGCGTTCGCCGAGGGGGTGGAGACGCTCGCCGACCTCGCGCCCGGCATGGTGCTGGAGGGTGTGGTCACCAACGTCGCCGCGTTCGGTGCGTTCGTCGACGTCGGGGTGCACCAGGACGGGCTCGTCCACGTCTCGGCGATGTCGCGGAACTTCGTCTCCGACCCGCGCGAGGTGGTCAAGCCCGGTGACATCGTCCGGGTGAAGGTGCTCGACGTCGACATCGCCCGCAAACGCGTCTCGCTGACGCTGCGGCTCGACGACGACAGCGATGCCGGCGGCGGCCGTGCCGGCCAGCGGACGCCGTCGGGTGCGTCGTCGGGTTCCGGGCGCCGCCGGGAGCGCAGCGGCGCGCCGGCGGCCGGCCCCCGCGAGCCCGGCGCCGGCGCCGCCGGTGGCGGTGGCGCCGGTGGCGGTGGCCGCGGTCCCCGCGAGCGTGGCGCCGGCGGTGGTAGTCCCCGCGAGCGTGGCGTCGGCGGTCCCGGCGCCGCCCGCGGCGCGCGCTCCGGCGGGGCGCAGCCGCGCACCCGCCGCGGCGGGTCGAACGACGTACCCGACGGCGCGCTCGCCGACGCGCTGCGCCGCGCCGGTCTCATCGACGAGTTCGGCAACAGCGTCAGCCAGCCGAAACGCCCCGGCCGGACCGGCCGCTGACCCACGCCCACCCGGCCGGCCGGCCCACACCGGCCGGCCGGGGATGTGGGATGCCCGGATCCGGGCCCGGCCAACCGCGGAGCGGCCGCACGGCCGCACGTCACGCCGAGCACCGTGGAGCGACGCCTGACGCGCGTTCACCGCAAGCCGCGGCACCTGGTCGAGCGCAGGGGGCGGTCCAGGCGGTATACGTAGTGCAGGGGGTCGTCGACGGGGTTGTCCGGCGCGAGGGGCCCCTGCCCGACACGTCGGAGGCCGGCTTTCTCCAGTGCCCGCCACGACGCCCGGTTGGCCGCCACGACCGGCACCATGACGCAGGTGGCCGCGGGATGATCGGACCAGGTCCGTGCGATCATCGAGGCGATCATGCGGGTGCCCAGGCCACGCCCGGTCCGGCCGGGTTCACCGATCAGGTAGTCGAGGCTCATGGCGCCGGTGGGGACGTCGACGACGGGTGCCAGCTCGTCGCGGTAGGCGGGGTAGTCGGCGAGGTGGCAACGTTGCACCAGCCCGAGGGGCCGGTCGTCGAGCAGGGCGAGGAAGTCCTCCGACGGCTCCTCGCCGCGGGCCGCGGGGCCGAAGTCGCGGCGGACGGCCTCGATCGTGCTCTCGTGGTTCCACCAGCGGGCGACGTGCGGCTGTTCCAGCCATCCCCGTAACAACACGAAGTCGGACTCGTCAAGCTGCCGCCAGGTAATCGTCATGGATCGCTCCGATGAGACGGGACCACAGACGACCGTCGACCACGGTCAGTAACAATGTAGATGTTCGGTCGCGTGCTCTCCAGCGTCCACATCCGTGGGCTGCCCGCGGTGGACAGGGGCGCCGGGCCGGTCAGGCCCGGCCGGAGGCCGACGGCGTTCAGCCGGGTTTTTCCATATCGATGAACTCCACGGCCCCACGGCCGTCGAACGTCTCGGTGTGGCGGCCGGTCTCGGTGAAACCAAGACGCCGGTACAGACGGACGGCGCGTGTGTTGAAGGCCGCGACATCGAGCACGACCCGGCGCTGCCCGTAGACGGGACGGGCGAGCTCCAGACCGGCCAGCACGAAGCGCTCGCCGAGCCCGCGGCCGGTGAGATCGGGCCGCAGGCCGAACCCGTAGAACAACGCGTCGTCGTGTAGCTCGAAGAAGTAGAAACCGACCAGGGCACCGTCGTCGTCGCGGGCGGCGAAGAACCGTTCGGGATTCTTCACGGGCATACCGTCGCTGTTGTAGAAGTCGTAGGGCGGGTCGTAACGCCAGGCGTCGCGCTCGCGGAACATCGCGTCGTCCGCCGGTTCGATCCGCACCGCTTCCGCCCACCCCACATGTCGGCCCCGTATCGCCAGCACGATTCTCCCAGGCCACGCCACGGGGCCGCCACGGGATGACCGGACGCTACCGAGAGTAGCTTCCCACCGCACCCTCGGCGAGGATGCCGCGCGCACCGTCCTCGCCGTGGCACGAGACCGGTGGCCCCCGGGCTCCCGGCATGCCCACGTCCGTCCCCGGCAGGATGATTCCGGCGGCCGGCTGTTCCGCCATGCGGCTTCCTGAAAGAGCCCGGACGTGAACGGAACCTGGTCGGCTTCAGGCTTCGCGGTCGGCTTCCCGCGACGGGCCGGCTGGGCTGGGCTCCGTTCGCGAAGCTGCTGTTACCCGGGCCAGGGCTTCCTTCGTTGTGGTTACCGCCTGGTCGGAGTCCCCCAGGACCATCAGCTGGTCGGCGAGGATGGCCTGGAGGGCTTCAGCCGCCTGGTGGTAGCGGCCCATCCGCTCGTACACGCAGGCGAGCTCGTACCACCTGTGCAGCGTGTCGTGATGTTTCGGGCCGGCCAGCTGGCGCATGCCTTCGATCACTTCGTCGAGTTCCGCGGCGGCGCCGTCGAAATCCTGCAGGTCGATGAGCACTCCGCTGAGAGCGTGGCGCGTGGCGACGGTGTCGCGGTGATAAGGGCCGTGGGACTTCATCCGCTCGGTGACCAGCTTCTGGAGCTCGGTGGCCGCCGTGGGCCAGTCGCCGGCCTTCCACCGATGTGTCGCCAGGTTGTTCCGGAGAACCGACACGTCACGGTGTTCC
>NZ_CEVIVD010000064.1:22919-23741 GCF_982290655.1 Protofrankia sp. CiP1_Cm_nod3 | reverse complement strand
GGGCCGAGCACCCGCCGCATGTCCGCGAGAAGCTCCTGCATCTCCAGGACCGACTGGGCATAGCCGACGGACTCCGCGCGATAGCTGGCCAGCAGGCTGCGCAGCTCGAAAGTCTCCCGGGCCTCGGCGCCATGGATCCTCGTGGCGAGCTGTAGCAGAGCTTCGAGCTCGGCCACCGCGTTCGTGGTGTCTCCGGCCTTGGCCCGCCAGTACACAAGCTCGGCGCGGACGGCGAGCACCGCCGGGTCCGCCGGCCCGAGCACCCGCACCTGGTCGTCCAGCACGGCCGCCAGTTCGGCTGCCGCCTGTGCCGGATGGCCTGCCTGGCCCCACTGGTAGCCGAGGTTACGCCGAGCGGCGATGGTCATCGGGTCATCCCGGCCCCAGGCGGCCGTCAAATCGGGAATCAGCGATCCAAGACTGATGATCGCCTCCTGTGTCTCCCCCGCGTCACCCAGCCACACAGCGAGCTGGTTGCGCAGGGTGAGAGTGTCCGGATGGCGTTGCCCGAAGCGCTCGACGGCTTGTTGGGCGAGCTGCCGGCACAGGTGTATCGCCTCTTTGAGCTGCACCACCGTTCCGAGACTCTCGACGGTGCGCATCATGATTCTGTGCATGCCGCCCTGGTCCAGATCCCAGATCGCGGCCGGCCAGTTGTCCTGGAGCGCCATCGCGTTGGCCCGCAGCAGCTGCCCCCTGTCCTCGTTGTTGTCGGCGGAAGGCCAGATCTCCAGGAGAGCGTCCGCGGATGTCCGGGCGACCTCGGTCGACCGAAGCGCGCCGAGGTCCTCCCGCACGGCTCGCTGCACGAGCGCATGAACG
>NZ_CEVIVD010000064.1:22007-22894 GCF_982290655.1 Protofrankia sp. CiP1_Cm_nod3 | reverse complement strand
CGGATCATGCTCTTCTCGTACGTCACCAGATGGAACCGGTGCAGGCCACGCAGCCCGTCGTGGATGTCGTCCCGGGTAGGCTGCCTGGGCAGCCGCTCGGCGAGGTAGCCCTGGACGGGTGACGCCTTCATGACATCCCCCGGGATACCGTTGGGGTTCAACGAGCTGACAATCTCCAGGAGCGGCCGGGCGAGCCCGACCGGGGGCAGTCTGTCCGCCGCCTCGATGGACAGGGCCCAGGTCGTCGCGACGGTGTGGGAATATCCGTCATAGACGGTGTCCAGCGTGGGGAACAGCTCCGTCAGCCGCTTTTTACGGTTGGCGAACCGCTCTCGGTACCCACTGCAGGTCAGATCCTGGTCGATCATATAGGCGGTGGCATGGCTGAGCGCCAGCGGCAGCGCACCCAGATCCGCCACGACACCGTTGACGGCATCGTCCCCGTCGGCCAGATGCCGATATTTCTCATTCTCGAACTTCCTGCGCAGGTACTCGACCGCCTCGGTTTTCGTGAACACGTCGACTTCGACGAGACTGCGGCCCGCCAGCAGATCCGCGTCACGCCGCCGAGTGGTGACGACCGTGCGCCCGCTCGGCCAGCCGGGGGGCCACAGGTCGCGGATTTCGGCCGGCCCCGCCAGGTCGTCCAGGACGATCAGCCAACGCCACCGGGTTCTTGCCAGCCACGTGAGCAGCCGGGCCGCGGTGCGTTCCGGTATCTCGTTCTCCGGCCCGAGCCTGAGGTCCGTTCCCGCCTGCACGAGGTCTATTCCCGCCTGTACATAGCCGGATACCACCGAGTCGCGGCTGAGCGCCGACACCCACACCATCAGATCGAGTTCTCCGGCGTCCCAGAGCTCGCGGGCGAACTCGGCCGCGAGCTGTGT
>NZ_CEVIVD010000064.1:20432-21982 GCF_982290655.1 Protofrankia sp. CiP1_Cm_nod3 | reverse complement strand
CTTACCCACTCCGCCCAGGCCGGCGACCACCTGCGTGAGCACCGTGGTCTGCCCTGGCCTGGTGGCGTTGTGCAGTTTCTCGGACTCGGCTCGCTGCTGGAAACTATCCGCTCGCGGTGGAAGACTGCCCACCATCAGCGGCGTGCCCGGTGCCTGTCCCCGCAACATGATATGCGCCTGTTCGGGCGATACGGCAGGATCCCGGTCTCGAGATGTGGTACTTTTTTGTTCTTGCGATGCGGTAGGAATGTGGTTGTACGATGCGCCCGCATACTGCCGTGGCGCCTGTTCCTCGAGGTCGCCGCGGAGGATTCCGAGATGCACCTGCATCATCTCGGGGCCGGGCTCCAAACCATGATCCTCGACTATCCGGTCACGCGCCGACCGGTACAGGGCCAGGGCCTCGCCGCGTTTGCCAGTGGCGTACAGAGCTCGCATCAGCACAGTGACCAGACCCTCATAACAGAGATCATCATGGGTGAGGTCCCGAAGCGGTTCGATCACGGCTGGCGCATTCCCTGCCTTCAGTTCGGCGGACGCCCAGGCCACGACCACCTCTTTCCACTCCTGCCGCCAGATCCGCCGGATCCGTTCAACCCACAGTGACTCCGTCAGCCCTACCAGCGGTTCACCGCGCCACAACCGTACTGCTTCACGAAGCGCAGGGAGCGCTCCGTCGTCTCCATCCGCGGTCCTGGCATGTTCCAGCAGGCGGCGCATGCGGAAGACATCCACCCGTTCGGGGCCGAGATCAAGAATGTAGCCCTCGGCACGGCGCGGGATCCGCACTGCGCGCTGTTCGTCGGAGTGCTGTTCGAACAGCCGGCGTAGCCCGCTGATATGCGCATGCAGGCTACGGCTGGGGCGCTCGGGCCCGTCGCCCTCACCCCACACCCGGTCGATCAACGTCTTGGTGGATACGGGCCTGCCCGCATCGGCCGCCAGCGCCGCGAGCACCAGACAACGCTGCGGTCGTCCTACCTCGACGACCCGCCCCGATTTCAGCAACTGCACCGGACCAAGCAGTAGGACGTCCACAGTGTTCTGCCCCGTATCAGATCACAGCTACCTCGATGTCACTGCGGACAACATAGCCAGCACTGTTCCAGCCGGTGGAGACCGGCCCAGATTTTTCGCGCCCTGATCGAATATGGTAATAAATGAATTTTTTATACTATTTTATACTGATTTATTCGATTTGCCCCAGGGTCGGCCAGGGTCTGCCATCTTGCCGGCAGGCGAGGTGGGCGATGGCAGGCAGGGCGCGAAGTGCGGTGTGCCGACGACCAAGGATCCCGATGCCCCCGCGGCCCTCCGACCAGGACGACAACATTCCGGCAACACCTGGAACTACCTGGCTGTGTGACGTTGCACCTCATGACACACCGATCCACCGCGGAGCACCGCGAAACGGCATCTGATCCTGTCGGGCGGCTCAGATTTCGCGACCGACTACCGGATCATGCTGCTGGATTTCACCGGCAAGGACACCGGTGGCGGGTCTGTCCGGACAGCGAAGGCAGCCGCGGTGCCTGACACACCGCACGTTG
>NZ_CEVIVD010000064.1:6137-20226 GCF_982290655.1 Protofrankia sp. CiP1_Cm_nod3 | reverse complement strand
CGGTTGCGGGTCTGTCCGGACAGCGAAGGCAGCCGCGGTGCCTGACACACCGCACGTTGCACCGTCACCCCGACAGGCCAGCCATATGAAGAAAGCAGGGTTTCCAGCGATGAGTAAGCCGGCACGCCTGCACGGTGGGCGCATGTTCATGGCTGTTTTATCGATGATCGCCGTTTTTCTCCTGGTCGGGGCTCCCTCCTGCGCGAGGCCGGCACCGCGGCCGAGCGAGAGCGCGCCGCCGAGCAGGGGCGCGACGAACCCGGGCCAGGAGACAGGGAACAGCTGCGCACAACCCGGGTCCACGACCCGTTCGCTCCTGCCTGATCTTCCAGACGACCAGATCAGGACGGTTGCCGAGGATCCCTGTCTGAAGTTCTCGCAGCTCACCGACCGGGTGCTCGCCGCTGTTCCCGCCGGTCAGCGGTCCATCCTCCGGAACGGCACAACCCCGTTCCTGCCGGCACTCACGCAGTTCGCCAACAGGGTGATAGCGGTCAACGGCGCGGCCGAATGCGCCTACAAGACCGACCGGCTGGCCATCGGTATCTACCAGCACAAGAACTATCTCTGGTCGGTCGGTGTCGTGGCGGTCGTCCGTGGCAAGCTGCCTGCCACCGTCCTGGACGTGGGCACCTGCCTGCTGCTGGAGAAAATAGCACCAGCGCGCCCGGCTTTTCTCACCCCGAACGGGGCGACCGAGATAGAGCCGACTGTCTGTGCCGACTATGCCACGACCAGCCGTGACGGCCAGAACTACACGCTTATGTGGCTTGGCTCGTCCGACCGGATGTGCGACCAGCTCGCGAGCAGGCTCGATGGCAGCTGAGAAAGCGGACGCCGAATGACGGGGTCGCGGTGGAGGACGGCGGTTCCCTCGAGGGCGGCCCGACACCGTCGCTGATCGACCGGGCTCGTGCGCGAGGGCATCCGACGGATGATCGCCGTGGCGTTGGAAGCGGATGTCGACGCCTACCCGGCGGAGCTGGCCGACGAGCGGGGCCGGCGATCGGCGGCCCCGCCGTCCGCAACGGCTACGCCCAGCCCGGTACGCCCAGCCCAGGTCGATGGTGATCACCGCCGGCACGCGAGAGGCCCGCGCGCTCCGGGTCGATGACAGGCGCATCGGCCCGGGACGCGGCGAGCGGGCGGTTGTTACACACTTGTCCCGTACTTGTCTCGTGCTGTCGTGTCGGACGATTCCGGTGGCGGGGTTGGGTAAAGTCGGAGGGGTGACCACGTTCCGGGTGGCTGGGAAGCTGCTCGCCATCAGTGATCTGCATGTGGCGTACCCCGAGAACCGGCAGTTCCTCGAGGAACTACGGCCGGAGTCGGACGCGGACTGGCTGATCGTCGCCGGTGACGTCGGTGAGGTCGTCGCGGACGTCGAATGGGCGCTGACGCTGCTGCGTTCCCGGTTCTCCACCGTGATCTGGGTGCCTGGTAACCACGAGCTGTGGACGCCGAAAAAGGATCCGGTGCGGCTGACCGGTGAGCGGCGTTACCAGCATCTGGTGGAGATATGCCGGCGCCTGGGCGTGCTCACCCCGGAGGATCCGTATCCGGTGTGGGAGGGCGCCGGCGGCCCGGTCACGGTGGCGCCGCTGTTCCTTCTCTACGACTACACCTTCCGGCCGGCCGGTACCTCCTCCAAGGAGGAGGCGCTTGCCGTGGCGCACCGCACGGGTGTGGTCTGCGCGGACGAGTACCTGCTGGTCCCCGACCCCTACCCGAGTGTGGACGCCTGGTCGCGGGCCCGGGTCGAGCACACCCGGGAACGGCTCGCGGCATGCGACCCGCGGCTGCCGACCGTCCTGGTGAACCATTTCCCGCTGGTGCGGGATCCGACCTATGTGCTGCGCTATCCGGAGTTCGCGCAGTGGTGCGGCACGGAGCACACCGCCGACTGGCACCAGCGGTTCCGGGCCGCCGCCGTGGTCTACGGCCATCTGCACATTCCCCGGACGACGTGGTATGACGGCGTCCGGTTCGAGGAGGTTTCCATCGGCTATCCCCGGGAGTGGCGCCGCTGGAACGGCCCGCGCAACATTCCCCGGCAGATACTCCCGGAGCCGGAGCGGCATGACTGAGCCCGGAATACCAGGGACCGGGACGCTGGGGACCGGCGTGTCCGGAAGCGCCGCAGCCGGAAGAGACGTGGCTGACGTCACCTCGTCCGTCCCCGCCCCCCCGTCCGGCACCGCTACCCCGTCCGGCGGGGCCGTCGCCGGGCCCGGGGCCGAGCTGCTCGCCACGCTGCTGCATCCGGCGGTGGTCGCGGTGGAGGCGTTCACCGACGACCCGGACGCGGTGCTGTTCCCCGCGGAGGCCGCCGCGCTCGCGCGGTCCGTGGACAAGCGCCGCCGGGAGTTCACCACCGCCCGGGTGTGCGCCCACCGCGCGCTCGCCGGCCTGGGCATACCGCCGGTGCCGATCCTGCGCGGGCCCAAGGGCGAGCCGCAGTGGCCCGCCGGGGTGATCGGCAGCATCACGCACTGTGCCGGCTACCGGGCCGCGGTGGCGGCCTGGTCCGCCGACATCCTCACGGTCGGTATCGACGCCGAGCCGAACGCGGCCCTGCCGGCGGGCGTGCTCGACCAGATCGCCCTGCCCGAGGAGCGAGCCTGGCTCGACCCGCTGCTGCGCGACGGCCCCGCCGCGCGCCCGGGCAGCGTGTCGCATGGCATTCCCGCCGCGCATGGCATTCCCGCCGCGCGCTCGGGTGTGCTGCCGCCCGGCGGTCCCACCGCGGGCCCGGGGCCGCTGCCGCCCGGTGCTCCCGCCGACGATCCCGTCGTGCACTGGGACAGGCTGCTGTTCAGCATGAAGGAGTCGGTCTACAAGGCGTGGTTCCCGCTGGCGCGGCGCTGGCTGGGTTTCGAGGACGCGTCGATCACGATCGACCTGGCCGGGGGCACCTTCTCCGTCCGGCTGCTGGTGGACGGGCCGGTGCTCCCCGGCGGCGTCCCGCCAGGGAGGGGCCGGCCCGGCAACGATCTCTCCACGGACCTCTCCACGGACCTCTCCACGGATCTCTCCACGGATCCCTCCGCGGAGAGATCGGTCTCCCCGGAGCCTCAGGCCCCCGAACGGCTGACCGGTTTCACCGGCCGCTGGCTGGCCCGCAACGGCCTGGTCATCACGGCGATCACCGTGCCGGGACGCTGACCGCGGAAATCGTCTCGACCATTTCGGCCCGGGTGGGCACACCCGGGGAACGGCTCGGGCGCCAGCCCTGCGCGATCAGGCCCGTCACCCGCGGCTCCACCGCGTCCAGCGCCTCGGGTGGATCCGTCAGCTGCATGTGACGCAGCGCCGCCGTCGCGACCGTCGGGTCGACACCGGCGGCGGCGAGCAGCACGAACCGTGGCAGCGACGCCGGGCTCGGCGGGCTCATCGACGGGATGGCCGGCGTCCCGCCGTCGACGGCCGCCCGCCAGGCCGCGGCACGTGCCCGGTCGAGCTGCTGGGCGTCGTCGAACCACGACCGCAGCTCGCCGCGGACCCAGGCGTCGACCCGGTCCCGCCAGGCCGCGGGATCGCCGGGATCCTCGGCCACCGCCCGCACGAGCCGGAACGCATGCGCGACGGTCAGCGAGGAGCCCCGTCCGAAGTGCGGGTTGGTGGTGCAGACGGTGTCACCGAGCGCGTGCAGGCCGAGCGGCGCGGCCGGATCCAGCGGATGGAACGTGTTGCGCAGCCCGCTCATGACCGTGACGCCGGAGACCGGCTCGGCGAAGTTCGGGTCGGTCCAGGCCGCCCCGAGCGACATGATGCGGGCGGCCGACTCGAACACCGGCGCCCGGCGCAGCCCCGCCAGTGCCCGGTCCCCGGGCAGGTGGACGAAGGCGACGGTGAAGGTGCCGGCATCGTGGGGGAAGACGAGCAGCGCGTAGCCGTCGGCCTCCTCGACCCCGAGCACCCAGCGGTTGACCGCGGTGAACCGCTGTCCCGGCAGCAGCCGGTAGCGGCGGGACACGTAGACCTCGTTGGTCGGCTCGTCGAAGCCTTCCGCGTCCCGGGCCCCGCTGGTCAGCCGGCCACGCCGGCCGCCGGCGTCGATCACGAGATCGGCCGGGTGCGGCCCGCCCCCGGCCAGCTGCACCCCGACGACCGCTCCCCGCCGCGTTTCCACCCGCTGGACGGTCCCGGCCCGCAGCTCTATCCCGGGCTGCGTCTCGACGTCACGCCGCAGCACCCACTCCAGGGTGCTGCGGCGGCACCGCAACGAGCGCGTCCCGTCCGGCAGGGGTACCTCGACCGCGCCGGCGGCCCGCAGGGCGTCGAGTGTGCCGGGCAGGCCCGCGCGCAGCTCGGCGTGGATCCGGGCGAGGAAGGCGTGGGGCTGGTGCAGGTGCGCGACCCCGGTCCGTCGCCAGCCGCCGGCCTCGTCGAGCCGGGCGGGTCTGACCGTGGTGTCACGCTCGATCAGCGTGACCGCGTGCCCGAGGCGCGCCAGCGCGAGGGAGACCGTCATCCCCGCCATTCCGGCACCGCACACCACGACATTCAGCCGCCTGCCGCTTGCCATGCAACTCCCCGTTCTGCATGTCAGCTCATCACACTCCGCACATTTCGTCGCTGCCGCACGCCGAGGCGCGATCGGCTGTCGTCATCCGAAAACAGCACGTATGTGATCTTCAAGGGCGCCGGCAAGGACCGGCCTGCTGCGGAAGCCGATGTGCCCGTCCGGCCGGATCAGGTGGGCGCACGGCCCGGTGGTCGCGTAGACGGACCGGTAGTCACGCTCGGTGTCGCGGATGACGGGCAGGTCCAGGCCCGCAGGAGCGACGGCGTCCGGATCCAGCACGACGTAGGCGTTGATCAGCCCCGCGGCCTGCCGGCGGATCGCCGCGGCGATCTTCTCGTAGCCGCGCAGGTCCTCCTCGGTCGAGGAGGCGTCCCCGTAGAACAGCAGCGTGTGCGCGCCGCTGTGGATCAGCTCGAACAGCCGCAGCCGGTGCCCGACCCCGCGGCGGGCCAGCCCGTGCACGTCCGGCGCGCGGTCGCCGGCCGCCGGCCCGCGGTCCGGGGCGTCCCAGCCCAGCGCCTCCCCGACCAGCGGGCTGCCGCGGTAGGTCAGGGTCATCTGCATCTCGTCGAGGAACTGCGCCTTCTCGTCCTCGTTGTCCATCTCGTCGGTGAACGCGACCCGCACCGCGCGGCCCATGACCGACTCCCCGGCCGGGCGGCGCTCGGCCTCGTAGCTGTCGAGCAGGCCCGGCCCCGCGTGCCCGCCCGCCGCGAGCGCGAGCTTCCAGCCGAGGTTGTAGGCGTCCTGGATGCCGGTGTTCATGCCCTGCCCGCCCGCCGGCGGGTGCAGGTGCGCGGCGTCACCGGCGACGAACACCCGGCCGACCCGGTAGCGGTCGACGATCCCGTGGCTGATCCGGAAGATCGACGACCAGCGCAGGTTGCGCGCGGTCGTCCCGGGCGGCGCCAGCCCGTCGAGCGCGGCCTGGAACTCGGCCAGCGTTGGCGGCTCGTACTCCTTCGTGAAACCGGGCGGCACGTCCGTGCGGGCGGCCTCGGCCATGATCCGCGGCGGGGCCATGGTCGCGATGCGGTAGCGGCCCTGGCCCCGCAGCGGGACGCACACGAGCATCCCGTCCATCCTGCCGTCGGTCTCGTGCAGGAAGCGCAGCAGATAGCCTTCGGGCAGCGACCAGTCGACCTCGACGTCGGCGAGCATGAACAGCTGCGGGAACCGCCCGGCGCCGGCGTTGAACACCAGGTTCAGCTCCTTGCGGACGGTGCTGTGCGCGCCGTCGGATCCCACCAGGTACTTCGCGCGCACCGTCGTCTCGCCGTCGGCGCCCGCCAGCCGGGCGGTCACGCCGGCGGCGTCCTGGGTGAGGCCGCGCAGTTCCACGCCCCGCTCGATCGTCCCGCCGAGGGCGGCGAAACGGTTGGTGAGGACGCGTTCCGTCTCGTACTGCGGCAGCCCGAGGTGGGCGTACGGCAGCTCCGGCAGGTCCCACTCGACGCGGTGGGTCTGGTGCCCGTTGACGACGACGATCTGGCCGCTCAGCCAGATGCCGGCGTCCATCGCCTCCTGGACGATGCCCTGGTCCTCCCAGATCTCCATCGTCCGGCAGTGCACGCCGATGGCCTTGTCCGCCTGGCCCGGCGGCTCGGTGCTCCTGTCCACCAGCCGGCAGGCGACGCCGCGGCGGGCGAGTTCGACGGCGAGGGTCAGGCCGGTCGGCCCCGCGCCGACGACCAGCACGTCGGTCGCCGCCTCCGGCTCCGGCCGCCGGGCACCGGCGACCCGCGGCCGGATGGTCGCGGCCGCGGCCGTGCTCAGGGCCGCTGTCGGGCGCTGCTGCGGGGCCGCCCCCGGCCTGGGGCGGGCGTTCGCGCCGGCGGCGTCCGCGCCGATGGCCGCCTCGGGGCTCGCGCCGGCGTTGACCTCGTCCTCCGGTGGGCGGGCGACGATCGAGAAGATGCGGCGGGAGAAACCGCGGTCGAGGAAGGGGATGAGCTGCCTGGTGCGGTCGCTGTGGTTCGGGTCCCCCACCCAGGCCAGGAAGGCCTGCTCGGAGGCCCATTCCGCCAGCAGGTGGAACGTGCCGGTGCCGGGCTCGTGCAGCAGTTCCTCCCGGACCCGGCCGGCCACCCCGCGCATGGCCTCGGCGACCTCGAGGAACGCCTGCTCGAACGCGTCCTCCTCGCCTTCGGGCACGGTGGTGGTGACCAGCACCCGCACCGCCGGCCCCCGCCCGTCCAGGGTGTGCAGCACGTCGTAGGTGTTGCGTTCGGCGTCGTCGCGCAGGTCGCGCAGGGCGGCGGTGAGCTGGTCCCGGTGCGAGCTGCGCCCGAAGGCGTCCAGCGCCGAGCGGTTCTCCCAGTCGGCCACGATCACGTACTCGCCGGGCCGGTCCGGGTTGCGCATCAGGTCCTGGCGGATGTTCCCCGGCACCGTGCTGATGACCTCCGCGGCCTTCAGCCAGGCGCTTTCGAACTCCTGCTCACGGCCGGGACGGGCACGCATGCGCAGCAGCGTGCGCACCGTGTCGGTGGCGGTGCCGAGCGCCGTGCGCACCACCGCCCCGACCCCGGTTCCGCCGGTCGCGTCCACGTTGGGCATCTACTTCTCCTCCTGCTGATAGCGATGTAGGACGACCGACGCGTTGAACCCGTCGAAACCACGGGCGTTGATCATCGCGGTGGTGACCGGCGCGGGGGTCACCTCGGCGACGAAGTTCAGGTCGCATCCGGGCGCGGGCGTGCGGACGCCCGCCGGCGGCAGCAGGTCGTGCCGCATGGCCAGCAGGGCGGTGGCCGCGTCCAGGGCCGCCCCGCCCTGGTAGATCCGCCCCACCAGCGGCTTCTGCGTGGTCACCGCCGGTGATGCCGAGCCGAACGCGGCCCGCAGCGCGGCGGACTCGTCACGGTCGGCGGCGGGCAGCCCGAGCGCGTCGGGGAAGACCACGTCGACGTCCTCGGGACGCCGGCCCGCCCGGTGCAGCGCCGTGGTCATCGCCCGGGCGTACTGCTCCACGTCGAAGCCGCCGCGACGCCGGGACGGGCGGCCGTCGAACGTGGCCGCCGCCCCGGCGATCTCCCCGTAGATCACCGGGGCGCCGCGGGCCAGGGCGTGGCCGAGGTCCTCCACGACGAAGACGGCACCCCCCTCCCCGGGGACGTAACCGTCCGCGTCGACGTCGAACGGGCAGTAGGCGCGGGCCGGGTCGGTGCGGGACGTCATGGCATGGTTGTGCTGCTGGCAGGTCAGCGCGTACGGGGACAGCGGTGCCTCGGTCCCGCCGGCGAGCACCACCGGGGTCCCGCGGCGGACCAGCCGCGCCGCGTGGGCGAAGCTGTCCAGGCCGCCGGCGCTCTCCGACACCAGGACCACCGATGGCCCCTTCATGCCGTGCCGGATCGACAGCTGCCCCACCGTGGCCGCGTAGAACCAGGCGATCGACTGGTAGGCGCCGACCGTGCGGGACGAGGAGCTCCACAGGTGCTGCAGCTCGCGCTGGCCGAACGCGTTGCCCCCCGAGGCGCTGGCGAGCGCGACGGACATGTCGTACGGGTCGAGGGCCTCCGGGTCGATCCCCGCGTCCGCCAGGGCCTGGCCGGCGGCGCAGAAGGCCAGGTGCGTCCACCGGTCCGTCTGCACGACGAACCGGCTCGGCATGTGCTCGGCCGCCCCGAAGCCCTCGACCTCACCGGCCAGGGTGGTGTCGTAGCGTGACGGGTCGAACTGGGTGATGCGCCCGATCCGGGTCTCCCCGGACAGCACGGTCTTCCAGTACGTGTCCACGCCGATCCCGCTCGCGCAGACGATCCCGATCCCGGTGATCACAGCGCGCGGCGTCACCGTCCGGCCCCCGCTTTCCTCTTCCCAGCGCCCTCCGCGGCCGGCAGGCCGTTGGGAGCCCGGAAGACCATGGCCGACTGGAAGCCCCCGAAACCGCTGCCGACCGACAGCGCGACGTCGACCTTGTGCTCACGCGCCGTGTTCGGCGTGTAGTCGAGATCGCACTCCGGGTCACGGTTGGCCCAGTTCGCCGTCGGCGGGACCACCCCGTGCTCGATGGCCAGCGCGCAGGCCGCCATCTCGATCGCGCCGATCGCGCCGAGCGAATGGCCGACCATGGACTTGATCGAGCTGACCGGCACCTGATAGGCGTGCTCGCCCAGCGCCCGTTTGAAGGCCGCCGTCTCGTGCCGGTCGTTCTGCTTGGTCCCCGAGCCGTGGGCGTTGATGTAGGAGACGGTGGTCGGCGCCAGCCGGCCCTGCGCCAGCGCGTCGGAGATGGCCCGGGCCATCTCCACCCCGTCGGGACGCAGCCCCGTCATGTGGAAGGCGTTGCTGCGGGTGGCGAAACCGGCGACCTCGCAGTAGACGTGCGCGCCGCGGCGGCGGGCGTGCTCCCACTCCTCCAGGACGAGGACCGCGCCGCCCTCGCCCAGGATGAAGCCCTTGCGGTCCCGGTCGAAGGGCCGGGAGGCGTGCTCGGGATCGGAGTCGTCCGGCGACGTCGCCTTGATCGCGTCGAAGGAGGCGAGCGTGACCGGGGAGATCGGGGAGTCCGACGCACCCGCGATCATCACGTCCGCCTCCCCGTCGGCGACGAGCTGGTAGCCGTAGCCGATGGCGTCGATCCCGGACGTGCAGCCGGTGGAGACGACCTGCGCCGGGCCGTGGGTGCCGAACTGGCAGCCGACGTCGGCCGCCAGGCTGCTCGGCATCAGCGCCTGGTACAGGAACGGCGACGCGTAGTCGGGATCGACCAGCCACTGCTGGCCGCTGTCGCTGGCCACGACGTACTCGGTCTCCAGCGCCGTGGTGCCCCCGACCGCCGTGCCCATCGTCACGCCGGTGGCGTCCGCGGTCGGTTCGTCGAGGACGAGCCCGCTGTCCGCGACGGCCTCGGCGGCGGCGGCCATGGCAAACTGGATGTAACGGTCGGAGCGCCGCACCTGACGGGGGGTGAGCCCGGCGGCGGCCGGGTCGAAGTCGCACTCGGCGGCGACCCGGGACCGGAACGGCGACGCGTCGAAGAGGGTGATGCGCCGGGTGGCCGTCCGCCCCGCCGTCACGGTGGACCAGAACGCCTCCCGCGTCACCCCGCCCGGCGCGACCACGCCCACCCCGGTCACCACCACGCGGCGGTGGCCGCTCACGCCGAGGCCACCGGATCACCGTCGGCGCGCTCGGTGCCCACCTGGCCGGTACTCACCTGGCCGGGGAGCAGCGGCTCGGGACGCGCCTGGCCGGCGGTCACGGTCACGGCCTGCCGGGCGCCCCCGCCCCCCCGGGTCTCCCCCGCGCTCCCGGCCTCTTCGGCCTGCCCGGCCTGCCCGGTGCCCTCGGCCTCCGCCGTGCCCTCGGCCTGCTCGGTGTCCACGTGCCCGAGTTCGGGACGGGGGGCGAGGGGTCCGAGGTGGAAGACCACCGACGCCGGCTCGGCCCCGGTGTTGCGCAGCCGGTGGCGCGCCCCGACCGGGATGTAGAGCCCCTCGCCGGCCGCGACGGCCACCGGTACGTCGTCGCAGTCGACGACGATGCCCCCAGTGGCTACGTACAGAAACTCCTCACTATACGGATGGTAGTGTTCGGCGATCTTCTCGCCGGGCAGCAGGGTGGCCACGCCCATGAAGCCCGAGGTGCTACCGACCGTGCGTGGACCGAGCAGCACCCGTAGCTCTCCCCCGCGCCGCCGGTCCGGCGGAACATCACGGACGGCCACATGTCGACAGCAGGATGCGACAGCCATCTCCGGTACTTCCTCTCACTCGTCATGCGCCCGTTCTCACCGGCTTATGCGCCCGCGTCGCGAGCCCCACCGGCCGCGCCGGCCACACCGGCACCGGCCCCGCCGGCCGCCAGCTTCTCGACCTTGTCCCGGATGACCTCCATCTGGATCACCGAGTTGGTGTTGATCCGGACGGTCATCGCCTCGTCGTCGACCGGCGCGTCCGGGCGCATGGCGAAGTCCTGCACCCATGTCATCCGGACGCCGCCGTCGGCCTCCTCGTACGACCAGTAGATGTTCATGTACTGGAACGGGCCGGGCTCGACCCGGTGCGCGCGCACCTCACGCAGGCCGCGGTCGACCGTCCGCTGGCTGACCCACGACCAGATCTGGCCGTTCTCGTCCGGATGCATAGTCAGCCGGAAACGGACGGTGTCCCCCTCGCGTTCGAGAACGTCCACCGAGGCGTACTCCGTGAACAGGTCGGGCCAGTTCTCCAGATCGTTCGTCGCGTCCCAGACGACATCGAACGGGGCGGCGATGAACACCGACTTCTGTGTGTGTCCCGGCATCTCCTACGAGACCTCCCTGAAATTGTCCCGGCATTTTTCCCATCGGCTTCCGCGCACGGGGCGTCACCCACGTGCCTTCGTTCGCGGTCCTTTTTCACGGGCCTGCGCCCGTGACGCCGCCCTCAGCGGCCCTCGTTCGCGACGGCGGCGATTTCCCCCACGGTCATCGTGACGGCCTCGTCGGGAACCTCCACACCGAACCTCTCGACCAGCACCGCCTGTAGCTCGAGGACGGCCAGCGAGTCGATCTGCAGCTCCGTGAGCGAAAGCGACTCGTTTCCGGCGAAAACGTCCGGATCTACGCCGGCCCGCTCGACGAGAATTTCGCGGATCGTGGCTGATGTCACGACGGACCGGGTTTCCCCAGTAGCTTCGACACTCATTTCCGCACCTTTCCGGAATCCGTTACCAGGCGGTCGACCAGGCTGGTCGAATACCGCCCCTTGCGGAACTCGGTGTCGGCCAGCACACGTTTGATGAAAGGAATCGTGGTACGTACGCCGGGCCCGTCGACGTCGAACTCGCCAAGCGCGCGCTCGGCCCGGCTGAGCGCCTCGGCCCGGCTGGGCGCCCAGACCGACACCTTGGCCAGCAGCGAGTCGTAGTACGGGCTGACCCGGTAGCCGGGGAAGCCGTGGGTGTCCACCCGGACGAACGGGCCGGCCGGCGGGGTGAAGCGGTCCAGCCGGCCGGCGGCCGGGGTGAACCCGCGGTCCGGATCCTCGGTGTTGACCCGGCACTCGACGGCGACCCCGCGCAGGACGACGTCCTCCTGCCGCAGCCGCAGCGGTGTGCCGGCCGCGACATGAAGCTGCTCGTGGACGAGATCGCAGCCCGTCACCATCTCGGTGACCGGATGCTCCACCTGGATACGGCTGTTGATCTCGATGAAATAGTGGTTCTGGTCCTCGTCCACCAGGAACTCGACCGTGCCCAGGCCGGTGAAGCCGACCGACAGCGCCCCACGCACCGCGTCCCGGCACATCTCGGCCACCCGGTCGGGATCGAGCTCGGGCGCGGGCGCCTCCTCCACCAGCTTCTGGTGGCGGCGCTGCACCGAGCAGTCCCGGGTGCCCAGGTGGATGCCCGCGCCGTGCGCGTCGCAGAGAATCTGCACCTCGACGTGACGGGCCCGCTCGAGAAAGCGCTCCACGTAGATCCGGTCGTCGCCGAAGACCGCCCGCGCCGCCGCCCGGGTGTCGGCGAACGCGGTCGCGAGCTGCGCGGCCGAGCGCACGACCGTCATGCCACGGCCACCGCCACCGGCCGCCGCCTTGATGATGACCGGATAGCCGATGGCATCGGCGATGTCGCGCGCGTCGGCGACGCTGCGCGCGACATCGGCGCTGCCGGTCAGCAGCGGCAGGCCCGCCCGGCGCATCAGGACCCGGGCCACGCTCTTGTCCCCCAGCGAGGCCATCACCGCCGGCGGCGAGCCGATGAACACCAGGCCGGCGTCGGCGCATATCTCCGCGAAGTCGGGATCCTCGGAAAGGAACCCGTAGCCGGGATGGACGGCGTCCGCCTCCGTCATTCTCGCGGCCTCGATAATGGCCGCCGCGTTGGCGTAGCTGCGCCGCGACGGCGGCGGCCCGATACACACCGCTTCGTCGGTATGGCGATGGACAAGCGAGTCCCGGTCCGCCGTCGAATAGACGCTGACGGTCCGGATACCGAGCTCACGGCATGCCCTGGCCACCCGTAGCGCGATCTCGCCGCGGTTCGCGATGAGAACTTTCTGGAACAAATCTTCACCCCCCGCGTGAAATGAGAATCCCGCTACGGCGCTATTTCGACGAGAACCTGGTCGAACTCGACCGCCTCCCCGTTCCCGACGCAGATCCGGGCCACCGTCCCGCCGATGTCGGCGGTGACCGGGTTCAGCAGCTTCATCGCCTCGATGATGCCGATCGTCGCGCCCGCGTCGATGACGTTCCCCACCGCGACAAAGGGCTCCGCCCCCGGTTCGGGCGCGTGGTAGAAAGTCCCGACGATCGGGGCCGTGACAACAGCCACGTCGGCGTCCACGGTGTTCTCACCGGCGCTGTTCTCACCGGCGCTGTTCGCGGTGGCGCCGTTCACGGCGGCCCCGGCTGCCGTGGCGCCGTTCACCGCGGCGCCGTTCGCGAGAGCACCGTTGACGCCGGCGCTGTTGGCGAGGGCGCCGTTTCTCACGGCCGGCTCTCCGGCGGACGGTGCCGGGACGAGCACGCCGATGCCTGCCGCCCCCGACCACTCGACCTCGATGGCGACATCCCCGGAGCAGAGGCGGATGCGGCCGAGCTGGCCGGGCAGCTCCCCGGCCAGCCGGGTCGCGTGCTCGTGCAGCCGGCTCAGGACGTGCTGGCGCTGGTCGCTGGTGCTGGCCGGTCTCATACGGCCTTCTCCTCGTGTCGTTCGCGCGGCTGCGGCGGCGCGATGTCGGTGGGGGTGACCACGGCCGCCTGGCCGAAGCGGCGGAAGCGCGAACGCCGGGCCCGGATCAGGTGGGCCGCCGGCAGTGACAGCAGCGGGCGCAGGGCCTCGAGCACCGCCTGACGCAGCAGGTTGCCGGCGGCGAGGTGATCCGTCTGGGAGCCGCCGAGCGGCTCGGGCACCACGGCGTCGACGATGCCCAGCCGCAGCAGCCACGGGGCGTTCAGGCCAAGCGCGCGGGCGGCCTCGGCCGCGGCCCGCGTGTCGTTCCAGAGGATCGACGAGCACGCCTCGGGGCTGATCACGGAGAACACGCCGTTCTCCGCGACCAGGACACGGTCGGCGACGGCCAGCGCCAGCGCGCCGCCGCTGCCGCCCTCACCGGTGATCACCGCGACGACCGGTGTGGACAGCGCGGACATCCGCTGGATGGCATGTGCGATCGCGGACGCCTGCCCCCGCTCCTCGGCCTCCCGGCCGGGGTAGGCGCCGGGGGTGTCGATCAGCGTCACCACCGGCAGGCCGAGCCGTGCCGCCAGCGACATCACCCGCATGGCCTTGCGGTAGCCCTCGGGCTGGGGCATGCCGAAGTTGTGCGCGACGAGCTCCGGGGTCGAGTGCCCCTTCTCGGTCCCGACCACGGCCACGGCAAGCCCGTCGATCTCCGCGATGCCCGCCACGACGGCGCTGCAGTCCCCGTACAGCCGGTCACCGCGCAGTTCGATGAAGGAGTCGAACGACCGGGCGAGGTAGTCCCGGACGGTGGGCCGGGCGCTGTCCCGGGCGAGCCGGACGGTCTCCCACGGGTCCCGCTGGACCAGCCGCTGCGGGTCGGTGATGAGCACGCCGGAGCCGGCCGGCCCGTCCACCGGCAGGTCATTCGGCAGGTCATTC
>NZ_CEVIVD010000064.1:0-5889 GCF_982290655.1 Protofrankia sp. CiP1_Cm_nod3 | reverse complement strand
TTCGACGGGTCAACGTCCCGCTGCTCCCGCCGGCCGACGGCGAGCAGCCTGGTCAGCACCGTCCGCAGGTCCGTCCGGTCGGCGACGATGTCGACCTGCCCCTTGCTGGCGAGGAAACCGCTGCTCTGGAACTCGGCGGGCAGTTCCTGCCCGATGGTCTGCCGGATGACCCGGGGGCCGGCGAAACCCATCCGGCTGCCGGACTCGGCGACGATCACGTCCGTGTTGGTCGCGAACGACGCCGCCACCCCGCCGTAGGTCGGGTCGGTCACCAGGCTGATGGACAGCAGGCCGTGCTCCCGGTGCCGCTCGATGGCGATGCCGGTCTTGGCCATCTGCATCAGCGACAGGCAGCCCTCCTGCATCCGGGCCCCGCCGGAGGTGGAGACGATGAGCAGGGGGAGCGCCTCGTCCACGGCGAGCTCCACCGCCAGCGTTATCATCTCGCCGACCGCCGAGCCGAGGCTGCCGCCGAGGAAGCGGAAGTCCATCACAGCCACGACGAGCTCGTGGCCGCCGATGGCGCCGGCGCCGCACAGCACCGCCTCGGCCAGCTCGGTCTCCCGCCGGGCAGCCTCCCAGCGCTGGGCGTACGGCCGGGTGTCGGTGAACCCGAGGACGTCGAAGTGGACGGGCTCGACCAGCAGTGGCCGGAAGCTGCCCTGGTCGAGGAGCTGGTCGATCCGCTGGGCGGCGGTCAGCCGGTCGTGGTAGCCGCATTCCGGGCACACGTAGAGGTTGCGGGCCAGCCGTTTGCCGTAGACGAGCGAGGCGCAGGAGCCGCACCGGCTCCAGGCGGCCACGTCCGCCTCGGCGACCGTGGCCCTCACGCGGCCTCCCCGGCGGAGCCGGCCTCATGGGCCACCCCGGCGGAGCCGGGCTCATAGGTGTAAAAACGCCGCGCTATCGCGTCCTCGGGTGACCGCCAGGTCGGCAGATAGGGCTGGATGTAGTGGGACAGCCGCTCGCTGACGCGGGCGAACTCCTCATGGCCGCGCGCGTTGTCCACTGCCCGCCGGCCGTCCCCGGTCGTTTCCAGCAGGTGGACGTAGAGATCCCCGAGCGAATAGAGCGAACGGTGGGTGACGCCGGCGATCCGCGGAAGTCCGGTCGCGTCCGATTCCGCGAAGATGCGCGCGACATCCTTTTCCGCGCCAGGTGTGATCTTGGCAACAATCAAGGATCTGTGCATATTTGGTGTCCCCCTCCACCGAACGGGCCGGGAAAACCCCGGGACCGGGGCCGGCGGGGTCACTGACCCATTCACGGCGACAACGTTCCGGTTCAGACCGACCCCCCTACCGAGAGTAAGGGTGATCACACAGCGCGTCCACCGCTGCCGTCTGCGTGACCTTTGGCGGAGAGCGGCCGCCCCTCCCCGGGGCCACCCGCACCAGCCCCGCCACACCAGCCCCACCGCATCAGCCCTGCCGCACCAGCCCTGCCGCACCAGCCCTGCCAAGCCGGCCGACCGACCGACCCGACGAGCGAGCCAGCAAGGACAGCCGGCCGACAACACCGGCCGGACAGCCGTCCCCCCGCCCCACCCAGGAAAGGTGAGCATGGAACGAGTACGGAAGCGGCTGCCACAGCGACTGTTTGTTCCCTCGTTCTCATGATCCGACCTCTGATCGATGATCAGGGCGGGTCCCGAAGGAGGGGGCCGGCTCAGGGAGACAGGCCAGGGCGGCCTGGGCACAGGCGGCGTTACGGAGCAGAGATCCGCAGCCGGTGGTCGAGGGCGGTGTGGCGGCGGCCGCCGCTGACCGTGCGCACGGCCTGGCCGATGGCGCGGTGCGACCCGACCAGCACCACCAGTCTGCGGGCCCGCGTGACCGCCGTGTACAGCAGGTTACGCTGCAACATCATCCAGGCGCTGGTGGTGACCGGGATGACGACGGCCGGGTACTCGCTGCCCTGCGAGCGGTGGATGGTCACGGCGTAGGCGTGGACGAGCTCGTCCAGCTCGGTGAAGTCGTAGTCGATGTCCTCGTCCTCGTCCGTACGCACCGCGGCCTTCTGCTCGTCGAGGTCGATGCCGGTGACCACGCCGAGGGTGCCGTTGAAGACGCCGCTGGCACCCTTGTCGTAGTTGTTGCGGATCTGGGTGACCTTGTCGCCGACCCGGAAGACCCGCCCGCCGGCCCGGCGTTCGGGCGTGTCGGGACGCGCCGGGGTGAGCGCCTCCTGCAACAGGGTGTTCAGCGCGCCGGCGCCGGCCGGGCCGCGGTGCATCGGCGCGAGCACCTGCACGTCCCGGCGCGGGTCGAGCCCGAACTTCGCGGGAATCCGCCGGGCCACCACGTCCACGGTCATCGCCGCGGCCTCCTCGGCCTCGTCCGCGGCGAAGAAGAAGAAATCCGGCAGGCCGCGCACCAGCGGGTGCTCGCCGCTGTTGATCCGGTGCGCGTTGGTGACCACCCCGGACTGCTGCGCCTGGCGGAAGACCTGCGTCAGGCGCACGTGCGGGACCGGCGTCCCCGCCGCCAGCAGGTCGCGCAGCACCTCCCCGGCCCCGACGGACGGGAGCTGGTCGACGTCGCCGACCAGGAGCAGGTGCGCCCCGGGCGCGACCGCCTTGGCCAGCTTGTTGGCCAGCAGCAGATCGAGCATGGACGCCTCGTCGACCACGACGAGGTCGGCGTCCAGCGGGCGGTCGCGGTCGTAGGCGGCGTCCCCGCCGGGACGCAGCTGCAGCAGCCGGTGCACGGTGGACGCGTCGTGCCCGGTCAGCTCGGTGAGCCGTTTGGCCGCCCGGCCGGTGGGCGCGGCCAGCACGATCTTCGCACCCTTGGCCTGGGCGAGCGTGACCACGGAGCGTACGGTGAAGCTCTTGCCACACCCCGGCCCGCCGGTGAGGACGGCGACCTTCTCGGTCAGGGCCAGCCGCACCGCCGCCCGCTGGGCGGGGGCGAGCTCGGTGCGCGTCCGCCCGTGCAGCCAGGCCAGCGCCCGGTCCCAGTCGACGTCGGCGAACGCCGGCATCCGGTCGGCAGGCGCGCGCAGCAGCCGCCGGAGCTGGCCGGCCAGGGAGATCTCCGCACGGTGGAAGGGCACCAGGTAGACCGCGGCGACGGGGACGTCCGGATCCTCCCCGGGGATCTCCTCGCGGACGACGCCCTCCTCGGTGACGAGCTCGGCCAGACACTCGATCACCGCGCCGGTGTCGACCTGCAGGATCTTGACCGCCTCGGCGATCAGCCGCTGTTCGGGCAGGAAGCAGTTCCCGTCCCCGGTGGACTCCGACAGGGTGAACACCAGCCCGGCCTTTATCCGCTGCGGGCTGTCGTGCGGAATCCCGACGGCCTTGGCTATCGTGTCCGCGGTACGGAACCCGATGCCCCACACGTCGGTGGCCAGCTGGTACGGCTGTGTGCGCACCACCTCGACCGACCGGTCGGCGTACTGTTTGTAAATACGCACCGCCAGCGACGTCGACACCCCGACGCCCTGGAGAAAGACCATCACCTCCTTGATGGCCTTCTGTTCCTCCCAGGCGGCCGCGATCGCCTTCGTCCGTTTGGGGCCGAGTTTCGGGACCTCGATCAGCCGTTCGGGATGCTGCTCGATGACGTCCAGGGCGTCGATACCGAAATACTCGACAATGCGCTCGGCGAGCCTCGGCCCAATACCCTTGATCAGCCCGGACCCGAGATACCGCCGGATACCCTGGATCGTCGCCGGCAGCACGGTGGTGTAGTCCTCGACGTGGAACTGCCGGCCGTACTGCGGATGCGAGCCCCACCGCCCCCGCATCCGCAGCGACTCGCCCGGCTGCGCGCCCAGCAGCGCGCCCACCACGGTGATCAGCTCGCCGGACCGCCCCGTGTCCACCCGGGCGACGGTGTACCCCGTCTCCTCGTTGGCGTAGGTGATCCGTTCCAGCACCGCATCCAGCACCGACCCGTGGAACGGCTGCGCGGCTGCCATGGCAAGTACCGATATCACGGCCGGCCGCCGGTTCTACGACGGGCTCCCGCCGTTCCGCGGCAGACTGTCACAGGGCGAATGCGGACTGTCATGAGATGGCGGCAGACTGTCGTGCCACTGGTCGGCCGCGGCGGCGAGCTGCCGGGCCCAGGCGTCCAGGATGCGCGTTCCGGCCCGGGCGGAGGAACCGGTGGGATCACCCAGCACGCCGTTGGGGCTGACCGCGCGCACCCCGGACTCCCGCAGCACCGGCAGGAGCTCACCGATCGGACGGGCCACCCCGGGCTCGACCCGGTCGAGGCGCACCGCCTGCCCGCGCAGCGCGAGCATCGCCGAGGTCTCGGTGCGGCCGGCGTGGGCGTCGTCCGCGGGCCCGCCGGGCAGCCAGGCGAGCACCCGCCGGCCCTCGCCGCGCAGCCTGGCGACGGCGCGGCGCAGCGGCGCGGCGTTGCCGCCGTGCCCGCAGACCAGCAGCACCCCGGCGAACGCGTCCGCCGAGCGGACAAGCTCGACCAGCAGCAGCTCGACGCCGTCCTGCCCGATCGACAAGGTGCCGGGAAAGCCCGCGTGCTCGCCGCTGGAGCCGTACGGCAGCGCCGGCGCGACGAGCACCCAGGGGCGGGCGCGGGCGAGCCGTTCGCACAGCGCCGTGGCGAGCTCGGTGTCCACGGTGAGCGGCAGGTGCGGCCCGTGCTGCTCGGTCGCGCCGAGGGGGACGGCGAGCACGCTGCTGGCGGCCCGTCCGGCCACCTCGGGCCAGGTGAGCTCCGCCAGCCGCCAGGGCCGCACAGCGGTCACGGCACGTAATTCCCGCCCAGGATGCGACGCGCTCCCGAAACCAGCGCGTGGCATGGTCTCAGGCGGGATGCACCGCGGGCCTGCAGGACACGGCGAAGGTACGCGGTCACCGTGCCGGTGCCGGGCCAGCCGGACAGCTCCGGGAGCAGCGGCGCGAGCGTGCCCGCGCGCGCGGCGCCCCACCAGACCCCGGCGCCGTAGGCGGCGTCGTCGAGCGTCCGCAGCAGCAGCCAGCGCGGCGGATCCACGTCCGGCCGCCGCTGGTACCACTCGTACAGGTGCCGTCCCAGCGCCAGGGCCAGCAGCCACCTGCCCCGCCTGGTGCCCGCCAGCAGCGGGACGGCCGCCGGCCACCAGGCGCCGGTCACCGCGTCGGCGAGCAGCCGGCCCGCGCCGAGATGCCCCAGCGCCGCCACCCGCAGCGCCCCGGCGGCGGGCACTCCGAGCGGCGCCAGCCTGCGTGGCAGCAACGCCGCCGTACCGGCCGCGGCCGCGAGCCCGGCCCGCGGCCGGCCGGCGGCCACCGCCGCCCACGACAGCGCGCTCCACACCGACATCCGCACCGGAGCGATGGCCGTGCCGTGCCGGGCGGCCAGCGGCGCCGCCGACGTCCCGTAGTCGAAGCGCTGCCGCAGCCACGCCGTCCACCGGACGCGAGGAGCGTGCCCGACCCGTGACGCGGGCTCGTAACGGACCTGCCAGCCGGCGCGCACCAGCCGCCACACAAGGTCCACGTCCTCGCCGAAGCGCATCCGCTCGTCGAAACCGCGCAGCTCCCGCAGGGCGGCGGCACGCACCACGAGCGCGGCCGAGGGGACGTAGCTCACCCGGCTCGCCGGCCGCACCGGCGCCGCGGCGCCGCCGAGGTCCAGCGGCGAGCGCGCCCGCTCGTAGCGGGCCAGTAACGACCGGCCGGGCAGGCTGGTCACCCGGGGAGCCACCGCGGCGACGTCCGGGGCGTCGAAGTGCGCCAGCAGCGGCTCCAGCCAGCCCGGCCCGGGCCGCACATCGGCGTCCAGGAAGGCCACCAGCTCGGTGCCCGCCCGCCGCCAGCCGGTGTTGCGCGCGGCCGCGGGGCCGCGGGGCCGCCGGTGACGGACCGTCGCCCGCGGCAGCGGCGGCACGGAACCGTCGTCCACGACGACCACCTCCGCCAGCTCC
>NZ_CEVIVD010000063.1:31503-31969 GCF_982290655.1 Protofrankia sp. CiP1_Cm_nod3 | reverse complement strand
CCCGTCCCCGCAGCCTCCAGGCAGATCCGCGCAGCCGCCGGCCGGGCTGCCGCGGTCGTCGTCCAGCTCCACGCCGCCGTCGACCGTGTCCGCGCCGCCATCTGCTGGGCCTTCGCAGCCCTCCGCCGCGTCCGCGCAGCATTCAGCCAGGTCGTCGCAGTCGCCTGCCGGGCAGGCGCCTGCCGGGCAGCAGCCGGCCGGGCTGTCGCCTGCTGGGTTGTCGCCTGCCGGGCAGCCGCAGTCTCCGGCCAGGGCCTCGCAGCCGCCGGCCGCGCCCGCGCAGTCGGCCGCCGGGTCGGCGCAACCGTCCGCTGGGCCGCCGCAACCGCCGGTCGCGGGTGCGGCGCGTCTCGCCCCGGCACCGCCGGGGGTGTCGACGCATGAGTCGACGGCGGGCCCGGGACCATCGGCCGCGGGTCAGGCACAGCCGCGGCCACGCGGGCTCCTGCCCGAGGACCGGGCCGCC
>NZ_CEVIVD010000063.1:29214-31143 GCF_982290655.1 Protofrankia sp. CiP1_Cm_nod3 | reverse complement strand
CCAGCACGGGGACCGCAGCGGTCTGGCTCCGGCACCTCCCGCGCCGGACGTGCCGGTGCCGCCGGCGGAGGACGACCCGGCGTCATGGGAGCAGACATCGCGGATCAGCCGGCGGACGCTGACCGGTCTGGCGACCGCGGCGGGGAGCGAGGCCACCGGGCCGGCCGGGGCGACGGCACGGCCCGGCGACGAACCGCGGTCGGTCTACCCGGCCACCGGCGCGGGCGCGACCGGGTATTTCAGCCGCCAGGCACCGGGGCGGCACGGACCCCGGCCGGAGACCGGTGATGCCGGTGTCCGGCCCGATTCCGACTTCACAGTCGTGCTCTCCCCAGTGCGGGTCACGCCACGTGACGCCTCCTCGGGGCGGTCCCCGGCGCCCGGGCCCGCCGAGCCTGCCACCGGCCGCCCCGGCGGCGAGCTGCCCGAGGAAGGATCGCCCGCCGGCCGCTCGCCTGGCAGCGGTGTACCCCGCGGGGACACGCTGGACGATCAGCCATCCGAAGAGGCGCAGTCATACCCCCCGCAGGTCACACAGCCCGCGAGGGGCGCGCGACCCGCGTCCGGTGCGGGCCCGGGCGGCTCGCGCCCGCGTTCGCCCGTGGAGCCGGAGCCCGATGTCGGTACGGAACCCGGTGGCCGGTTCGCCGGCATGCTCCTGACCATCGCCGGTGGCCTCGGCGGGATTGCCGCCACCCTGCCCTGGAGCACGATCAGTGACGGCGAGGAGAGCCGTACGTTCACCGGCCTGACGGTTGGTGATGGAAGGATCACTCTGATGCTGGCGGTCGTCCTGATGGTGATCGGTGCGGCGCATGTGGCCGGCCGCCGCTCGGGCGGCACGGGCGGCTCGGGCGGCACGGTGGCGATGCTGCTGGGGGCGGGAGTCGCCGTGTTCGCTGTCATGGATCTGGTCGCCGGACCGGCCTCGCTGTCGTCCTTTCGGGCCCTCTCCGCCAACCAGATCAGCGTCGTTCCCGCGTCGGGGCTGGTCCTGACCCTGGTGGCCGGGTCGCTCGCGTGTGTCGGCGGTTGGCTGCTGCGGCGTGGCCGTCATGGCGGATGATCCCGCCGGTGCCGGCCCGGCTGCCCGGCCGGACCGAGGAGCCGACGTGATCGGCCGTGCCCGCGGGAGCCATGCCCGCGGGGACCGGGTTCCACCGGACGTGATTGTCTTCCAGGAGGCGGAAGCGGCCGCGCGCGCCGTCCGGCCACGTGGTACGACCAGGAGTGACGGAGGACAAGACGTCACGAGCCGGGCAGGTGCCGGCCGGCGCTGCGCGTGCCGGATTCCGGGCCCCGGCTCCGGCCGGCCCACCGGGCCGGATCCCCGGCCCACCGGGCCGGATCCCCGGTCGGCCGGAGCCGGGTGACCGTCATCGGGCAGAAACGGGAGGAAGACGTGTCCGAGCAGGAACCGAGCCCGCGGGGACGCTCGGCGGTCGAGCCTGTGGCGGACGCGGGTCCCCCTGGCCGGAGGCGGCGCGATGATGCTTTTTTCGCGTTGCCGGAGGCCCGGATCCGCGGGTCGCTGTCCGGCCGGAGGCGACGCGATCATGCTTCTTTCGCGTTGCCGGAGGCTCGGGACTCCGGGCCGGTGCGTGGCCGAGGGCAGCACGATGATCCTCTTTTCGGGCCTGGTGCCACTGCCGGGGCTGGGCCGCCGGCCGGATCCCGGCTGCGGGAGCCGATCGAGGCGGCCCAGGAGCCGGAGGAGCAGATCTGGCGCTCCGAGGAGCAGCTCTGGGGGCCGCCTCCCGGGCAGGCCCGGGAGGATCAGGCCCGTGCGGTGTCCAGCACGGATCTGTCCAAGGGCCGGATGAGCGGCCCAGCCGGCGGTGCCGGCTCGCGGCCCCGGCCGACCGGTGGGGATGGCCGGAACAACACGGATGACGCGGACGACGCGGACGACGCGGACGACGCGGACGA
>NZ_CEVIVD010000063.1:26157-28601 GCF_982290655.1 Protofrankia sp. CiP1_Cm_nod3 | reverse complement strand
GGACGGCGCGGACGGCGAGTCGGAGCGGCTGCGCCGGTGGCGTGCCGAACGGCGTGCGGCGCACGCGCTGACGGCTGACCCGCGGTGGGCCCGGCCGCCCGGTGGCCATGGACCGGGTGCCGGGGGCGCGGACAGCGGCGGCCGGGATACCGGCGGTGGCGAGGCCTCCGATGCGGCCGCTCCCGGCACACCGTCGGCGTCCGGCGCCTCGTGGCCGCCTCCCGCCGCGGGCCGTGCCGCGGACGCCCCGGGTGAGGCCGGGCCGTCGGGTGCTGGCACCGGGCCGGACTTCCTGTGGGGCGCCCCGATCGGCGCTCGTCCGGGGGAGGCGGCCGGTGGGCCCGCGGACGGCACGGGCACCACGGCAGGCGAACCCGCGGGTGCCGGGGAGCGGCTGGTGGGGCTGCTGGGGGGCCTGCTCGTGCTGGTCGCCGGTGCCGCGGCCGTCGTCGGTTCGGTCATGACCTGGGCGACCATCACCGCCTTCGACGTCATGGAGCTCCCGCTGCGGGGCACCGAGATCGGCCGCTACTACGGTGGGACGACGGCGTTGCTCGGTGTCCTGGCGGTTGTTCTCGGCGGGATGCTCACCGGCCGTGACCGGAAGGGCTGGCGGTGGATCCTCACCGCCGTGATCGGCCTGGCGACCGTCCTGCTCGCCGTGATCGACATGATCCGCCTGCTGCGCGTCGACCGGCTGGGCGACATCGACCTGGACCTTTCGGTCGAGCTGGGGCCAGGCCTGTGGATCACGCTGCTGAGCGGGCTGCTCACTGTCGTCGGCGCGCTGCTGGCCCGGTTTCTGCCCGTAAGGCCGAAGCGGGCCCGTGGCGGGCCCGGCCCCGGCGGGCAGGACAGATGATCGCGAGTGGTGGGCGCGGACGGGGCGCCCGATGCGGGCGGCGGTCGTGGCCGGGCTCATCCCCCAGGCGGTCAGCTCACAGCCGCCAGTACAGGATGTCCCTGCCGTAGCGGCGCTGGTGGCCGGACCGGGCGGTCGGCCGACAGCCGCCGGTACGCTCACGCGGCCGGCTCGGCCACGATCCTGTCCACGATGTGCTCGGCGATGGCCAGGGACGCGGTGGCCGCCGGTGACGGCGCGTTCCGCACGTGCACGATCTTCCCGCGTATCGACAGCACGAAGTCGTCCACCAGTGCGCCGTCGCGCGCGACCGCCTGCGCGCGGACACCGGAGGGCCCCCGGACCACGTCCGCGGCCCGCAGCTGGGGGACGTACCGGCGGGCCTCGGCGATGAACGCACGCCGGCTCGTCGTGTGCAGGATCTCCCGGGCCCCGGTCCGCCAGTGCCGGCGGGCCATCGTCCGGAAGCCCGGCCAGGCGAGTGTCTGACGCAGCTCCGAGCCTCGCACGGTCAGCCCGGTGTAGCCCTCGCGGGCGGTCGCGAGGACCGCGTTCGGGCCGACCAGCACGTTTCCGTCCACCTTTCTGGTCAGATGGATGCCGAGGAACGGGTACCGCGGGTCCGGCACCGGGTAGATCAGCCCACGCACGAGGTCACGACGCTCCGGGCGCAGCAGCCAGTAGTCGCCGCGGAACGGGACGATCTGCGGTGAGGGATCCTCGCCGGTGAGCGCGGCGACCTGGTCGGACTGCAGGCCGGCGCAGGCGACTAGCAGGTCGAACGGCCCGGCCGCCGTGGACACGGCCGTGACCGTGCCACCGGCGCGGGACGCGGTCGCGTGCGTGCCGTTGGGCGGCACCCGGACGTTCCCCCGGACCCGCAGGCCCAGGTGGACGCCGTCGGGGCGCTCCTCGACGGTGACGACCTCGCTGCCGGTGCGCACCGTGCCGCCGGCGTCCTGGACGCTGTCCCGCAGCCGGCGGGCCACCGCCTGGTAGTCGACGATCGCGGTCGTGGGGGAGTGCAGCGCGGCCACCCCGCGGGCGTGCGGTTCGTAGCGGCGCAGGTCGTGCCCGTCCAGCATGGTGGTGTCCGGGACGCCGTTGGCCTGTGCCCGGCGCGCGATGTCGGCGAGCCTGCCCAGCTCGCTGTCGTCGACCGCGACCACGACCTTGCCGCACTCGTCGTAGCGGATGCCGTGCGTGGCGCAGTACTCCCTGAGCAGTACCACGCCCCGTCGGCACAGGGTTGCCTTCAGTGATCCCGGCTGGTAGTACAGCCCGGCGTGGACGACTCCGCTGTTGTGTCCGCTCTGGTGGCGGGCGACGTCATGCTCCTTCTCGAAGACCGTCACCGTGGCGGCGGGATCGACCTGCCCGATCCGCCGGGCCACCGCGAGCCCGAGAATACCGCCGCCGATCACCGCGACCCGACCCGCCACGCGTCCCGCTCCTGGTTCCTGGATGCCATGGTTTCCGTGCGCGCAGGGAGCGCGGGAAGAGCTGTGGTCGCGCACCTGTCCGTCGGCGATGTTACGGGACCGGCGGGCACGCGACGCAGACGAATGATCCCCTCCCTCTC
>NZ_CEVIVD010000063.1:23938-26114 GCF_982290655.1 Protofrankia sp. CiP1_Cm_nod3 | reverse complement strand
TGTCCTCGCCCCTCTCTGTCCTCGCCCCTCTCCGTATCGTCCGCTCGCCCGCCGCCTTCGTCTTCCCGGTCTTCCCGGTCGCTTCGGCACGGGTGGCGGATGGCGGATGACGGACGGCGGGGCGGCCGGCGGATGATCGGGAGGCCGGGCCGGGGAGTCAGCCGAAGAAGTGGCCCGGCGGATAGGCCCGGTCGGTGCGCGAGCGCGGCCGGCCGCGCAGGGCGTCGGTCAGCGTCCGGGCGGTGTTGACCAGCGGGACGTGGCTGAACGCCTGCGGGAAGTTGCCGACCAGCCGGCCGAGGCGGGGGTCGTACTCCTCCGCCAGCAGCCCCACGTCGTTACGCAGCGCAAGCAGCCGCTCGAACAGTTCCTGGGCCTCGCGCACCCGTCCTGACAGGGCGTAGTTGTCGGCGAGCCAGAAGGTGCAGGCGAGGAAGGCGCCCTCACCGGCGGGCAGGCCGTCGACCGCGCCGTCCGCCGCGGTCGGGTAGCGCAGCACGAAGCCGTCCTGGACGAGTTCGCGCTCGATGGCGGCCACCGTGCCGACGGCGCGCGGATCCGTCGCCGGCAGGAAGCCGACGAGCGGGATGTTCAGCAGGGCCGCGTCCAGTTCGGTGGAGCCGTAGAACTGGGTGAAGGTGTTGCGGGCGGGGTCGAAGCCGCGGGCGCAGACCTCGTTGTGGATCTCGGCCCGCAGCGCCGTCCAGCGGTCCAGCGGGCCGGGCAGCCCCCACTCGGTGATGCCCTTGACGGCCCGGTCCACCGCCACCCAGGCCATCACCTTGGAATGGACGAAGTCCCGGCGTGGCCCGCGGACCTCCCAGATGCCCTCGTCGGGCTTGCGCCACCCGGTCTCCAGGAACTCCATCAGCTTGCTCTGCAGCGCCCACGAGTCGTCCTGGCCGTCGACGTCGGTGGCCATCCGGGCGACGTGCAGCGCGTCGAGCACCTCGCCGTAGACGTCCAGCTGGAACTGGTCGACAGCGCCGTTGCCGACCCGGACGGGAGCGGAGCCCTCGTAGCCGGGCAGCCACGGGATCTCGTACTCGGGCAGCCGGCGCTCGCCGCCGACGCCGTACATGATCTGGACCTGCGAGGGGTCGCCGGCCACCGCCCGCAGCAGCCACTCCCGCCAGGCCGTGGCCTCGCTGGTGAACCCGGCGTCGAGCAGGGCGAGCAGGGTGATGGTGGCGTCCCGCAGCCAGCAGTAGCGGTAGTCCCAGTTGCGGACCCCGCCGATCATCTCCGGCAGGGAGGTCGTGACCGCCGCGACGATGCCGCCGGTCGGCGCGTACGTCAGCGCCTTGAGGGTGATCAGGGACCGGCGGACGGCGTCCTGCCACTGCCCGTCGTAGGTGCAGCCGGCCATCCAGTCCGCCCACCACGACTCGGTCAGGTCGATCGCCCGGCGGACGTCGATGCGGGCGTGGGTCGGGCGGTGCGAGGGGCACCAGGCCAGGGAGAACGGCACGGACTGCCCGGCGGAGACCGTGAACTGCGCGTGGGTGGCCATGTCGTGGCCCTCCATCGGCGCGGTCGTGCGCAGGGTGACCGCGTCGGGGCCGGCGACCGCGACCACCGTGTGCTCGTCGAAACGACGCACCCACGGAACGATCGAGCCGTAGTCGAAGCGGATGCGGGTCTCGCTGCGCATCCGGACCGTGCCTTCGATGCCCTCGACGAGCCGTAGCACCAGGTGCTCGCCGGAGCGCGGGTACATCGCGTCGACGATCCGGACGGTCCCGCTCGCCGTGGTCATGTCGGTTTCGAGGACGAGGGTGTCGCCGCGGTAGCGTCTGCTCACCGCGAGTACCGGATCGACCGGCGCGATCCGCCAGTGACCGGAGTTCTCGTCACCGAGCAGGGCGGCAAAACACGCGGGCGAGTCGAAGCGGGGCAGGCACAACCAGTCGATCGAACCGTCCCTGGAGACCAGCGCGGCCGAATGTGTGTCGCCGATCAGCGCGTAGTCCTCGATGCGGGAGGGCACGGTCTCTCCGGGGTCTCTCGGGGCCCTCCGCCACCACGAACACAGACGATCGCCAGGGACGCCGCCGCGCGGCGCCCCTGGCCCCCCGTGATCGAAACGCATTGGGCCGGCTTGGGTTCAGGTCTGAATGTGACTCTGGGTGTGGTGCTGAATGTGACTCTGGGTGTGGTGCTGAGTGTGACTCTG
>NZ_CEVIVD010000063.1:22486-23677 GCF_982290655.1 Protofrankia sp. CiP1_Cm_nod3 | reverse complement strand
GGGTGTGATGTAGATCGCACGTGTTGGTCGGCGCGAGCGGGAAGAGCGCTTACCCTACGACCTCGCTCGCGGCACTAGGTTGGGGGTGGGCCCGGCCGCGACGGTCGGACTGCGGACACCGGTCGCCGTGCGTCGGCCGGCGCCGTGCCGATCGGCGCCAAGCCGGCCGCAACCGTTGCGGCAGGCCGCCACCGCACCCGAAGGAAGGCCCGTGACCTCGCAGGACGTACCGGACGAAGTGTTGGGCGAGCCAGTGCCGACCGTGGCGGCGCGAGCCGGCGGCCGCCGCCCGCCGCGGCCGGCCGCGGCACGAGCCCTGGCCGCCACGCGCCGGGCCCTGACAGATCGGCATAACCGGCGTTGGGTGGTGCTGGGTGCGCTCGCGCTCGCCGGCCTGATTGCCTTCGGCATCTACGTCACGGTAGCCGGGCCCTCACCACGCGTCGAGGCGGTGGTCTACTTCACTCCGACCGCGACCGATGCCCAGAAGGACGCCGTCCGGGCCGCATGCCCCACCAGCGGGGGGGCGGTGCAGGAGCCCCCCGACCACAACACGGTTCAGAGCAGCCGGGTCTACCCGTTGCGCTACAACATCACGTTCGCCTCGCCGGCCGACAGGGCCGCGGTCTACCGGTGCGTACACGCCCAGTCGAACGTCATCGGCATCAGCGAGTTCACCCAGGGCCAGTAGGCCACCTCAGCTGGCCCGCCGTCGGCCGAAGGAGTAGATGGTTCCAGCTGTCCTATCGCCCCGCTTCGTGGGTCTCGCAGGTCACGGATGTGCCGTTCGCCGTTGATCTCACCGTCTCGCCGTAACCGATCGTCCGGCGGGCGGTTCCCGGATCGCACGCCGGAACGGCAGCGACCCGGGGCCGGTGCAGCAACACCAACCCCGGGTCTTGAAACCGTAGAGAAAATTGGCGAAAACTCCACCTTTGGCCAGGCCAGCCACACAAAAAGTACGGGATAGCCTGAGAAGTGCGGCAGGTGTGGGTCTGCGGAGATATCCCCGGATGAGTTTTCCACCTACGAGTGCCGGGTCAGGGCCGCGGGCGACGGCTGTCGCCGGCGGGTTTCTCGGTGCGAGAAGGGCAGGGCGTGGGCGCTGGCCTGTCGGGGCGCCGCGACGGGCTGAACACAGCAGGTCGAGCGCGACCAGTTGAGGGCAGACGGGCCGAGGGCAGACGGGCC
>NZ_CEVIVD010000063.1:17728-22106 GCF_982290655.1 Protofrankia sp. CiP1_Cm_nod3 | reverse complement strand
GCGGAGGACGCCCGGTTCGGGGATCTGCCGGTCCGGTGGCGGCTATTCGTCGGTGGAGGAGGTCGGGGGCGCGCCTGGGGGAGCGGAGGTGGACGAGGAGGCGGCGGAGACGCGCCTGTGGTCTTCCTCCTCCTTGAGGTCGAGCAGTTCGGCGGGGGTCGGCTCGCCGGCGTCACGGGCCTGTTTGGCCTGCCACAGGCTGAACAGGATGGTGGAAAGGATCACCAGGCCGCCGAAGACCAGGCTGCCGCCCGTCCACGGCGAGGAGAACGGCAGCGTCTCCACGGCGATCCAGGCGATGCCCACCGCGACCATCCCGAGCCCGAACAGGATCGTGAACGCCGACGACCACACGCTCGCCGCCGCCTGGTCGGCGAGGTCGGCGGCCCTGCGCCGGGCCTGCTCGAACTGCCGGCGGGCCCACTCGTACTCCAGGCTCAGGACGAAGAATCCCAGCGCGATGATGAGGAAGCCCGGGCCGGGCAGGGCGAGCAGGGCCACGCCCAGCCCCAGCACGGCCACGCCGACCGCGCTCACCACGATCCGGCGGATGATGCGAGCACTCCTGTTCAGCACCGCGGCACCGCCTTCCGGTAAATCCCTCGCGAACCCTCGCGGGCCGCTGTCCGGCCTCGCCGTGGCCCATCCGCGTCCGGCCGGGGATGGGCAGGGCGCTCCCGTCACGGTATCCGGGGAGTGCTTCTGCCCGCTGTCGACCGGCTGACCGTCCGTCCGGCGGGCCGCCCGAGCCGCCCGGGCGGGTGTACGGCTCCGGGCTTGTCGGCCCGGGCTGGCGGGGCCGTTGGGTATGTTTAGATGATGAGAGGGCCGATGCGTCAGAGGTGGGCCCTGCGGTTTGGGCCCCGCGGTTTTGGTCACTGATCTGATCACCGATTTCCGGTCAGCAGAATTTCGATCTTTTGTGAGCCCGGCGTCCATGCCGGGTTCACCGGAGGGGTCGCAGTGGACGTGGAGGAGACCACGCTCCCGGGAATCGGGTTGCGGCACGACTTCCGTACCCGCAGCGGACGGCGGGTCGGCGTGGTGTCGCATCATGGCGGCCGGCGTGAGCTCGTGATCTACGACACCGATGACATGGACACCTGCAGTGAGTCGATCCCGCTGACCGCGGAGGAGAGCGACGCCCTGGCGGAGCTGCTGGGCGCCCCGCACATCGTCGAGCGGCTGAACAACCTCGGCAAGGCCTTCGCGGGCATCGTCGGGGAGCAGATCAAAATCACTCCCGGCTCCCCCTACGACGGGCAGCCGCTGGGGGATACCCATGCCCGGACGAGGACCGGGGCGTCCATCGTCGCCGTCGTCCGGGACCAGCAGGTGATCGCCTCCCCGCGCCCGGACTTCGGTTTCGTCGCCGGTGACGTCGTCGTGGTGGTCGGTACGCCGGAGAACACGGCTGCCGTTGCCGAACTGTTCCGCGTCGGTTGATCGCGATCTTGGCCGCTGGTGCGGCACTGCCGAGGAGCACTGACACGGCACTGGCGGAGAGCCGCCCGTGGACATAGCCGCGACCTTCCTCGAACTGGGCGCGGTCCTGTTCACCCTCGGGATGCTCGGCCACTGTGCCACCGCCGTGGGTATCTCCCCGATCCCGTTCTACCTGCTGGGCGGGCTCGCCTTCGGGCACGGAGGGCTGTTCCCGCTGGGCGCCAGCGAGGAGTTCATCGAGGTCGGCGCCGAGATCGGGGTCGTCCTGCTGCTGCTGACGCTCGGCCTGGAGTACACGGCGCAGGAACTGATCGACGGCCTGCGCCGGCAGGCGCCCACGGGCGCGCTCGACCTGACACTCAACGCCCTGCCCGGTGTGGCCGCCGCGTTCCTGCTCGGCTGGGAGCCGCTGGCCGCGCTCGTCCTGGGCGGGGTCACCGCCATCTCGTCCTCCGGGATCATTGCCAAGGTCCTCGCCGATCTGGGACGGATCGGTAACCGTGAGACGCCCGTGGTGCTGTCCGTGCTCGTCCTCGAGGACCTCGCCATGGCGGTGTACCTGCCTATCCTCACCGCACTGCTGGCCCACCAGACGCTCGCCCAGGGGTCGGTCACGCTGCTGGTCGCGCTGGGCGCGCTGGTCTTCGTCCTGGTCCTGGCACTGCGGTACGGCCGGCAGGTCAGCCGGCTGGTCCACAACCCGGACGCGGACCCCAACAGCGAGATCCTGCTGCTGCGCCTGATGGGGCTGGCCCTGCTCGTGGCCGGCGCCGCCCAGCAGGTCCGGGTCTCCGCCGCGGTCGGGGCGTTCCTGGTCGGCATCGCCGTGTCGGGGCCGGTGGCCGAGGGCGCGCGGGAGGTGCTCACCCCGCTGCGGGACCTCTTCGCCGCGGTGTTCTTCGTCTTCTTCGGCCTGCAGACGGAACCCGCCGAGATCCCCGGGGTGTTTCTTCCCGCCTTGCTGCTGGCGCTTGCCGGGGTGGCGACGAAGGTGTTCACCGGCTGGTGGGCGGCGCGCAAGGCCGGGATCGGGACGATGGGCCGTTACCGGGCCGGGGCCGCGCTGGTCGCGCGAGGCGAGTTCTCGATCGTCATCGCGGGCCTGGCGGTCGTGGCCGGCATCGAGCCGGAGCTCGGCCCGTTCGCCGCCTGCTATGTACTGATCATGGCGATTCTCGGCCCGGTGGCCGCGCGCGTTGTCGAACCGGTCGTCCGCAGGACGACCAGGCGCCTGCGCAGGAAGACCGTGACGAGCCCGTCGGGTGGCTGAACCAGCCAGCACGGCACGGCCCCGGCCGGGCACACCGCACCCGGCCGGGCGGTGCGGCGGCCGTACCGCACCGCACCGCACCGCTGAGCGATGGCCGCCGGGGCCACGGCCGGGGAATCCCGCCCGCGACGGATCCCGCGCCGGACGGGAACGTCATGACCGGGAAATCCGCGGCTTGTTGTGCCACGATGGCGGCACTGGCCAGCAGCGCCCAGCGCTGGTCGACACGTCACCACTCGAACTGATCGAACCACTCGAACTGATCGAACCGCTCAACAGGTGTGCCGGGAAGTCTGGTCGGCGTCCGACGTCGGCTGCTCCTGGAAGGACCTCCCGCTGGTGCGCACCCGAACGGCGGCTGACGCGCGGGCCGCGGTCGCCGGACGTGTCAGCCAGGCGCTGTCCGCCCGTGGCGCGTTCACCGAGTTCCTGCGCCGGGAGACCACCGGCGGGCTCCTGCTGCTGGCCGCCACCGCGCTCGCCCTGCTGTGGGCCAACCTCGCCGGTGGCAGCTACCACGACGTGTGGCGGGCCGACCTGGGTTTCGGCCCGTCCTGGCTACGCCTGACGCACCTGACCGCCGGGGCCTGGGTGGCCGACGGGCTGCTCGCGGTGTTCTTCTTCGTCGCCGGTCTCGAGCTCAAACGCGAACTGGTCGTCGGGGAGCTGGCGGGCCGCCGGGCCGCCGCGCTGCCGGTCGCCGCCGCCGTCGGCGGCATGATCGTTCCGGCGCTGGTGTTCCTCGCGGTCAGCCGGGGCGCGCCGGGGGCGGCGGGCGGCTGGGCGATCCCCGTAGCCACCGACATCGCCTTCGCGCTCGGCGTGCTGTCCCTGACGGGGGCGAACGTGCCCACCGCGCTGCGGGTGCTGCTGCTCAGCCTCGCCGTCGTCGACGACCTCGGCGGCATCGTCCTGATCGCCGTCCTGTTCACCCGGGGGCTCGCGCCGCTCTGGCTGCTGGCGGCCGTCGTGCTGGCGGCCGGGTACGCCTGCGCGCAGTGGCGGCGCTGGCGCTCCCCGGCGCTGTACGTGCCGCTGGCGCTGGCACTGTGGGTGTGCGTGCACGCCTCCGGGGTGCACGCGACCGTCGCCGGCATCGCGCTCGCCCTGCTCACCCGGGTGCGTCCCGACCCGGGCGAGCGGGCCGCGCCCGCGCTGCGCCTGGAGCACCGGCTGCACCCGTTCTCGGCCGGTCTCGTGGTCCCGCTGTTCGCGCTCGCCGCGACCGGGGTACCGGTGACGGGGACGGCACTGCTCGCCGTGGCCGAGGATCCGGTCGCCCAGGGTGTGGTCGCCGGGCTCGTCGTCGGCAAGGCCGCCGGCATCGTCGGCGGGGCCTGGCTGGCGGTGCGGGCCGGGGTGGCGCGGCTGCCGGCCGGCCTTGGCTGGCGCGCGGTGGCGCCGGTCGGGCTGCTCGGCGGCATCGGCTTCACCGTGAGCCTGCTGATGTCCCGGCTCGCCCTCGACGACGCTGTTGCCCAGCGGCGCGCGGCCACCGCCGTGCTCGTCGCGTCGACGCTCGCCGGCGTGCTCGCGGTGCTCCTCCTGCGGTTGTCCGGGGCCGGCCGGGCGCGGGCGCAGTGACCGCGGTCCGGCTGTCCTGATTCGTAAGCCGCCCGGCTTGCCCCCATTTGGGGTGATGCCGAAGGCATCCGAGATACT
>NZ_CEVIVD010000063.1:13597-17414 GCF_982290655.1 Protofrankia sp. CiP1_Cm_nod3 | reverse complement strand
ATGCGGCCCGGAGGATACGGCCGGGCTGGCTCGCCCGGGCCGGCGTCCTCGGCCCGCCGCTTTGATGAGCGCCTTCCCGGTGTGACGCAGGTGCGCCGGGTGTACCGGGTGTACCGGGTGTACCGGAGTGTGCCGGCCGGCGTGTTTTTGTCGGTGCGCCGGCACTGCGAGGGGGGTGGCTTTGTCGGTGTGCCGCCTCGCCAGCGCCGGCCGATGTTTGGCAGGATGCGGGCCTGTGAGCGGACTCCTCGCAGGTAAGCGCATCCTTGTCACCGGCGTTCTGACGGACGCGTCCATTGCTTTCGGCGTTGCCCGTATCGCGCAGGAACAGGGCGCGACCGTGGTGCTCAGCGGTTTCGGCCGGGGCCTGTCACTGACCCGGCGGATCGCCCGGCGGCTGCCCACCGAGGCCGCCGTGATCGAGCTGGACGTGACTGACGAAACACATCTGGGCACGCTGTCCGACCGGGTTCTCGAGCACACCGACGGGCTGGACGGCGTCCTGCACGCGATCGGTTTCGCGCCCGAGTCGGTACTCGGCGGGAAGCCCTTCGTGGACGCCCCCTGGCCGGAGGTGGCGACCGCGGTGCAGATCTCGACCTGGTCGCTGGCCGCGCTGTGCCGGGCGACGCTGCCGCTGTTCGGCGAGCGGGCCTCGGTCGTGGGGCTCGACTTCGACGCGAGCGTGGCCTGGCCCTCCTACGACTGGATGGGGGTGGCCAAGGCCGGCCTGGAATCCGCCACCCGCTATCTCGCCCGAGACCTCGGGCCGCGCGGGGTGCGGGTCAACCTGGTCGCGGCGGGGCCGCTGCGCACCATGGCCGCCAAGAGCATCCCCGGTTTCGAGCGGTTCGAGGGTGTCTGGGACGAGCGCGCGCCGCTCGGCTGGAACATCCAGGACACCGAGCCGACGGCCCGGGCCTGCGTGGCGCTGCTGTCGGACTGGTTCCCCGCCACCACCGGAGAGATCATCCACGTGGACGGCGGCGTGCACGCGATCGGGACCTGACCCGCCACCAGGGCCCGCGAGGCCTCGCCGAGCGGACGAGCGGGTGCCTGGTGTTCGCCCCGACCGTCCATCCTAATTGTTACTATGAGTAATTTCGTGGGATGGCTTTACGCCGGGTAGCCCTCGACCTCGTCCAGCAGGTCGAGGGCCGCGCCGACGATCGTCGCCACGTCGACCGGCACCATCATGCCCGCGCCGAGGGTGGAGACGGGATCGCCGTGGACGCCGGCGAGGAACCCCAGCGCACGCGGGTCCCCGTCGGCCACGGTGACCAGCGGGCTGCGCCGGTCGGTGGGGAAGAGCTCGTCGAGGATCGACACGTCACCCGGCAGCAGGCCGCGGCGGGCCTGCAGGGCGCGCCAGACCAGGTCGGGGGAGGTCAGGCAGACGACGGCGACACCGCGGCCCAGCCCCGCGCCGAGCTCGTCGGCGGCGGCGAGGACGTCGGCCATGACGGAGCCGGCCCCGACCAGGGTCACCGCCGGCCCGGATCCGATACCGGCCCGGTTGTCGGGCTCGCTGCCGATCCTGTTGTCGGGTCCGTCGACGGGTCTCCCCCCAGACCTGGCGACGAGCTCGCCCTCGAGCCCGTCGCCGGGCTTGCCGTCGGGCGCGTTGCCGGGCTTGCCGCCGGCGCCGGTTGTGCCGTCGCGTAGCCGGTAACCGCCCGCGAGCACCCCGGCGCGCCGCCGGGCCCGCCCCTCGGCGTCGGCGGGCACCGCGGCCAGCGCCTGCTCGACCGGGCGGGCCGAGACCCGCAGCAGCGCCGACCGGCCGTCCGGACGTCCGAGCCGGCCGATCGCGTCCAGCGTGCACCAGGCGAGATCCTGGGCAAAGGCCGGCTCCCAGCAGATCATGTCGGATTCGGGTCGCCCGCCGCCGCTGGCGACGGGTCGCGCGGGATCGGTGACGACGACTAGGACGAACCACGCATCACTATCCGTGTCGGCATACCGGTGCGCCAGCACCCGTCCGGCGGTCGCGTCGCCGGTCACGCCGACCGGGAGCAGGGGATGGCCGAGCTGGTTCCAGGCCCGGCCCAGCCCGCCGAGCAGCCCTGCCAGCACGCCGGGGAAGGCCGGCTCGGCCAGCTGCCCGCCGGCGCGCCGGCGCGGCTCCCCGGGCGCGGCGGCCCGCGACGGCGACCATGTGCCGACAGCGTCGCGCCATCCGGCCAGCGCGGTGGCGGTTTCCGGGGTGGTGGCGGTGACGATGCCGGCGGCGACCCGCGGCTGGACGTCGGCGAGATCGCGCATGACGGCGCCGAAGGCGGCCAGCGTGCTGACCCGTCCGAGGTAGGAGCGCGCCGGCTCGGACGGGACCGGCGGCGGGCTCGCCCGCGTGACCGATTTCGCCGCCAGCCGCCGTCGGACGAGGCGCGCGAGGCGGGCGGCGGCGCTGCCCGCGGGCAGCCCGGCCCACTCGTCAACGTCGGATCGCGCTGTCCGTTCGGCCGGGCCCGCGTCGACGTGTACGAACAGGACGGTGGGCCGGTGCGGGTCGACCTCGTCGAAGGCGTCCACGAGCAGGGGCAGGTCGTTGCCGCCGACGTCACGCAGAGCAGCGGCGATCTCGTCGTCGGACAGCTCGTCGAGCAGCCGGGTGATGCCGGCTCCGGACGCCCCGGGCCCGGCGAGGCGTCGGCGCAGCTCCGCCCCTGACGAGCGCAGCAGCTCCTGGAACTCGGCGCGGCCCATCCCGTCGAGCCGACGGCGCAGCGCCTGCCCGCCCGGCCTGCCGAACAGGGCGGACAGCGTCCGTCCATAACTGACAGTGAGTACCTGCCAGTTGGCGGCGGCGAAGAGACGCGCCTGGTCGGTGACACCCGCCTCGGCGGCGATAGCCGCGCCCGGATGAGCAGGGACCGTGACCACCCACACCAGCTCGCCCAGGCGGCGCACCCGCGGATCGGTGACCGGCTCCCACACCGTGCCGTCGAACAGCTCGGTGTGGTCGAGCAGGCAGATCTGCCGTCCGGGTGCCCCCGCGGCGACCGTCGTGGCGGCGCCGGCATGCTCACCGGTACCGGTCGGCGCGGCGGCACCGGCATGCCCGATGATCTCGTCTGGTGCGGTGATGCCGGGATGGTCGGCGACATACCGCGTGGCGAGGGCGTCCCAGGCCGTCACCGCTGGTCCGGAGCGTGCGGTCACGGTCACGCCGACCAGGCCCGGCGGCCACGGCAGGCGCTCTGCCGCCGCCGGGCCTCCGGAAGCGGGCCGCGGCTGAGCTCCGGGCGGGCCGGCTGGGCCGGAGCCGGGGGGAGCAAGCAGGCGGTGGACGGCGTCCAGCAGCGGGAACGCGGCCGGGGGCACCCGGAGCTGGTCACCCGCACGCAGCGCGTCGAACCACAGAACGGTGATCAGGCTTGCCAGGGAACGCGTGGCGGTGCGCAGAGCGGCAACGCCGCCGACACCGCCGCCGCCGACATCGCCGACGGCCGGCCCGCCGGGCGGCGCCGCGTCCGCGATGTCGTCGATCAGCGCGGCGGCCAGGCCGCGCAGCCGTCGCTCGATGTCGATGAGGGCCGGCAGGTCGAGGGGCTCGACAGTGACGGGGGCGGGCAGGAGGCTGTCGGCGCGTGCGGGCGTGACCGGTGCGCCGGCCACCGGACCGGTCGTGGCGCCGGCCGCAGGACCGGTCACGGCGCCGGCCACGGACGCCTGCGGTGTCCGGAGCCGTCCGTGCACGGCAGCATGGGTCTCACCCGGCGCAAGCAACCTGGCCTCCGTCGACACGATCTGTCCCATATCCGGACGATGAGCCCCTGTCAAAGGTTGTGCTCCCGCGCCTCCGCCCGCCCCACCC
>NZ_CEVIVD010000063.1:11181-13009 GCF_982290655.1 Protofrankia sp. CiP1_Cm_nod3 | reverse complement strand
GGGCCGAAGGCCGCGCGATCATATCTTTTGTGGTGGTTTCCACCGGTTTATCTTCCGGGAATCCGGCCTGATGGGCGCGGGCGAACCGGGTCTCTGGGCGGCGGCGGACCCGGATTCGTCAGTCCATTAGGCGTCGGTCGGGTTTTCGCCGCGCACCTGATTTCCTCACTCCTCCTGTTTTCTTCATCCTTTCTTCATTTTTTCGGCGTGGTGGTGAGTTCGGCCAGGCGGCCGCGCAACGCGGATTCGGGCCGCCCGCCGATTTCAACGATCTTCATCCGGCTGGTGGCGCCCCTGACCAGCACGACCTCGCGGCGGCGCACGCCGAAGGCCGTTGCCAGCGCGCGCAACGCCGATTCGGTGGCCCGTCCGTCCACCGCCGGCGCGGTCACCCGGACGACGAGGGGTGCGGTGGCATCCGACGGGCCGCCGCCGGTAGGGTCGTCCGCCGCGGTGGGCTCCTGGGTCGAGGGCTCGCCCGAGGCTTCGGCCGCGGAGGCAGGGAAGCCGCCGCCGACCGAGGTCCGGGCCGAGCGGGGGCAGACTCTGATCGTCAGACGCACCGTTGCATCGTCCCGCGAAGCGCCCGGACGGGCGATCGGGTCCGGGTGGCCCGGGCTCGTCCCACTCAGGTGATCTTTGCCGGTGGCCTGGGGGCCGACCGGTGGAACGGGTGTTGCGGGGTCGTCCGGCCCAGGTGGCCCAGCGATGATCACGGGCTGGGTGCCCGGGCACCCTGAATGCAATGAGAATTCAGCGTGTCACCTTGGGTAATAACTCTGGAGCGTGCGATGCGGCAGCTAGCATCGATCCCATGGTGGACGGTGAGGGACGAGTAGCTCTTGTTACCGGCGGTAATCGAGGGATCGGCGCCGCGGTCGCGGCCGCGCTGGCCGCGAATGGTGACCGGGTGGCGGTCGCCAGCCGTGGCGGTGACGCGCCGGACGGTTTGTACGGCGTCCGCCTGGATGTCACCAGCGCGGAAGGCGTCGACAAGGCGTTCACCGAGGTGGAGGCGGAACTCGGGCCGGTAGAGATACTGGTGTCCAACGCCGGGATCGCCCGGGACACGCTTCTTCTCACCATGGGTGAGGACGCGTTCCAGGAGGTCCTCGACACCAACCTGCTGGGCGCCTACCGGGTGGCCAAGCGCGCGGCACGGCCCATGCTGCGCCTGCGACGCGGGCGTCTGATCTTCATCTCCTCGGTCTCGGCGTTGGTCGGTTCCCCCGGGCAGTCGAACTACGCCGCGTCCAAGGCCGGCCTGATCGGCTTCTCCCGCTCTCTCGCCCGGGAGCTCGCCCCCCGCGGTATCACCGCGAACGTGGTCGCCCCCGGCCCGATCCGCACGGACATGACCGACGCGCTCACCGACGCCCAGCGGGACAACCTGGTCAACCAGGTCCCGATCCGGCGGATGGGCGAGCCGGAGGACATCGCCGCCCTGGTCGCCTTCCTGGCCTCCCCCCAGGCCTCCTACATCACCGGCGCGGTGATCCCCGTCGACGGCGGCCTGAGCATGGGCCTCTAACTTGCCGGTCCGGTAGCGCGGATCTCATCCACGACCACTCGTACAGGCCATGATCCAGGCGATTTTGTCGTTGTGTACGCTTTTTGGCCGCAAAAGCGTACACAACGACCAAATTGTGCCGATCTTCTCCGGTGGCTGGCGCTCCTCGAAGCGTGCCACCGTTCGGGGGACACGTATGGTTACCCGGCCGGCGCTCTAGCCTGCCGCGCACACCGCACGGATCAGAGCGGACGGAGCGTTGGCGTGGCCTGTACGCTCGTTCATCCCGCGTTTCCGGCGTCACGGCTCCCATTCGCC
>NZ_CEVIVD010000063.1:9775-11156 GCF_982290655.1 Protofrankia sp. CiP1_Cm_nod3 | reverse complement strand
GGCCCGGATCGCGGGACTGGGCGGTGAGCCGGGCCGCGCGGCTCTTGCGGTGGCGCGTCCTCGGTTCGGGCCGGGGGCGGGGTGTGTTGTGCCCCGAGCGCAGGGGACGATGACGGACGTGTCGAGTGACAACCGGACCATGACCACGCCCGGGACCGTGACCGCGCCCGGGGGCACGGCCGGGAGCGTGACCGTGCCCGGGAGCGTGACCGCGGCCGGGACCGCGCCCGGCCGGACCGGGCCGGTGCCCGTCGACGCGTTGCTGCTGGTCTCCTTCGGGGGCCCGGAGTCGCCGTCCGACGTCATGCCGTTCCTGCGCAACGTCACCCGCGGGCGGGGCGTGCCGGACGAGCGGCTGGCCCAGGTCGCCGAGCAGTACCGCAGCCTCGGCGGCCGCAGCCCGATCAACGACCAGAACCGGGCGCTGCTGGCCGCGCTGCGGGCCGAGCTCGCGCCGCTGCCGGTCTACTGGGGCAACCGCAACTGGTCACCGTTCCTCGTCGACGCGCTCGAGGCGATGCGGCGGGACGGCGTCCGCCGGGCGGCCTGCTTCGTGACGTCCGCCTTCGCCTCCTACTCCGGCTGCCGCCAGTACCGTGAGGATCTTGCGAGGGCGCGGGCCCACCTCGGCCCGGACGCGCCGGAACTGATCAAGCTGAGGCAGTACTTCGACCATCCCGGTTTCGTCCTGCCCATGGTCGACCATGTCGTCGGCGAGCTGGCCACGATCCCGGCCGGGTCGCGGGCGCAGACGCGGCTGGTCTTCGTCGCACACTCGATCCCGCTCACGCAGGCGGCGGACAGCGGCCCGGACGGGGACGCCTACCCCCGGCAGCTGGCCGCCGCCGCCGAGGTGATCGTCGAGCGGGTGGCGCTGCGCACCGGCCGCCGTCACCCGCACGACCTGGTCTACGCCAGCCGCAGCGGCCCGCCGGGCGTGCCGTGGCTGGTGCCGGACGTCGGCGACCATCTGACGGCGCTCGGCTCGGCCGGGCGGGCCCAGGCGGTCGTGGTGGTGCCGGTCGGTTTCGTCAGCGACCACATGGAGGTTGTCCACGATCTCGACGTGGTGGCGGCGGAGCGGGCCCGGGAGGCCGGGCTGATCTTCCGCCGGGCGTCCACGGTGGGTGTCGACCCCCGGTTCGTCACCATGGTCCGGGAGCTTCTCGACGAGCGCAGGTACGGGCACCGCCCCCGGGCGGCGCTGAGTCCGCTGGGCCCCGGCCACGACGTGTGCCCGCTGTGGTGCTGCGCCCCGCGTGGGCCGGGCCGCCGGCTGCCGGCCGCCGCCGGCGTCCCCGCGGACGAGCGCCCCGACGCCCCTGGCCCCGACGTGTCTGGTTCCGACGCCCCTGGTTCCGACGTGTCTGGTTCCGACGTG
>NZ_CEVIVD010000063.1:6003-9161 GCF_982290655.1 Protofrankia sp. CiP1_Cm_nod3 | reverse complement strand
CCCTGATGTCCCTGGTAGCGGGCCTGTTCTGGAGGCGTCCGAGGGTGCCCGACGCGACATCTGTGACGCCACGACGTGAGCGGTGGCGCTACGGTTCACAATGATGTCCATAAGGTTGGACGTCCATGATGTCGTCGGGGACGAATCCCCGGGGATAAAACGTTCACGACGTAGCGGGTTCACGACGCGGCAAGGTTCACACAGCAGCTTCATGACGGGGAAGACGGCCAGGCCCCGTGGGTGACGCCGGCATGCCGGCCGTCGACCGGGGGAATCGGTGGATGACCGGAGCCGCGGCCCGGCCACCCACCGGTACAACGGACTGCCAGGAGGGACGAGGTGTATCAGCGGCAGCGGCACGTGTTCGACTCACCAGACCGTTTCGTGGTCGGAACCGTCGGCCAGCCCGGTGAACGCGACTTCTACCTACAGGCCTGCTCGCGTGGGCAGGTCGTGACCGTCGGCCTGGAGAAAGCCGAGGTCAACGCTCTTGCCGAAGGGCTCACGACGCTGCTCGGCCAGGTCCGCCGGACGGCCGGCGGCGAGCTGCCGGAGTCCCACGAGGTAGACGTCGATCTCGCGCCGTTGGAGGCGCCGTTCGAGGAGGACTTCCATCTCGGCCGGCTCACGGTGTCCTGGGACGGTAAACGGGTGCTTGTCGAGGCCGCCGGGCTCGCGGGGGGCGCGGCGCGCCGGCCTGACGCGGACGCCGAGCTCGACACGCTCGAGGTCTCGCTGTCCCTCGGCCAGACGCAGGCGTTCGTCCAGCGTGCCCGCAGTATCGTCGCGGCCGGCCGTCCCTCGTGTGTGCTCTGCGGCCGCCCGGACGGGCCGTCCGGGCATTTCTGTCCGCGCCTGAACTGATCGCAGTCCAGGCGTCGCCCGCGGGGTGCGCCTGGGGTGCGCCTGATGGATGCCGGTCGTCCGGGCGCCGCCTGCGCGGCCAGGTATTCGTCGGACGCGTCCTGAGCCAGGGCCCCGCGCGGTGAGGGCCTGCCCGGCGGGTGGCGTTCGGAGGGCCGGTGAGCGTTCCCGGGGCGGGAGGCGCGCGCCCGCCGCGCCTCCCGGCCGCCATCCGTGTCGGGACGCCGCCCCGCCGGGCGGGAAGAAGCTCGCCGTCCCGGCCGCGACGCCCGCCCACCCGCCAGCACGGTGCCCTACCGGTAGGGGGCTGGGAGCCCCCTACCGGGCTAGTGTCCCGGTCAGGCAGCGCGGGATCCCGTTCACGACCACCCGCACAGGCCATGATCCAGACAATTTTGTCGTTGTGTACGCTTTTTGGCCGCAAAAGCGTACACAACGACAAAATTATGCCGATCTTCTCCGGTGGTCGACGTCCATCGAAGTGTGCCATCGTTCAGGGGGATACGTATGGTTACCTGACCGGCGCTCCAGGAACTGGGAGAGCCCTACCGGGCGAGGGACTGGGAGGGGTCGAAGGCGTCGTAGGCCGACTCGCAGGCCCGGCGGACCGCCGCGGACAGCCCGCGCAGCGCGGTCGAACGGCGTTCGATCTCCTCGGCGGTGACCGCCGCCCCGTCGTCCCGGGCGGCCAGGTCGATCAGGCCGGCGATCCGGCCCGCCCGGGCCAGCAGCGCGTGCGCGGGCGGCGGATAGCCCGGGGGGAGCAGGAGCGTCGGCTCGTCCTCATGGCGTTCGCGCAGCACGGCGAGCGTGTCCGGACCGACCTTGGCCCGGTCGAGGTGCAGCAGCGCGGCCGTCGCGGTCCGGATGGCGTCGTTGAGCTCGTGCTCGGCGGCGTTCAGCGGGGACGGCGGGGGCGGGAGGTGACGGCCCGTCACCGAACGCCAGTGCACCGACTCCAGGCCGCCCTCGATGGCCGGGCCGTGCGCGGTCACGGACGGTATCAGGACCAGCGGCGGCAGCGGGCCCAGCACGACCACCGCCTCACCGGCGGCCAGCGCCTCCTGGTTGACCTCCGCCGGCCCGGGCAGACCGCTGACGTCGCCGGGCACGGGCAGGACGAGCCGCAGCCGCCGTGCGCCGCCGGTCCGCAGCCGGCCGAGGCCCAGCGCGAGCCCTTCGCCGTCGATGCTGTGGGGGGCGCCCGGCCCACCCGAACCCACGAGGATTCGGGTGATTGCCTCATCGGTGCTGACAAGCCCGGCAAGCCACGCGTTACCCCATCCGGTGAGTGCCCCTGAGCGAGGTGAGGCAGCTTGGCCGCAAATCACGATGCCTACGGTAAGGAATGACTGCCATGTCCTGCGACGGTCCTCAGCGGATATTGCTGGGGGTCACATCCAGTCGACGGTTGGCAACCAGCCGGCCGGCGCGGGCGGGCTCGTCACCGGTGGTGGCGTGCCGGGCCCGGCGGTCCGCCGCGGCGCGCCGGGCCCGGCGGCGCAGTGGCACGGCCGGGCGGGCGAGCAGCCACGGCACGCCCACCGACATCATCCAGCGGGCGTGCGCGAACCGGCCGGGCGTGGTGGGCGGCTCCACCACCGGCAGGACCGGCAGCGGCACACCGGCGTCGCACAGCGCCTCGGCGAAGGCACGGGCCATCAGCTGATGGCCCCGCGGGCCAGGATGCACCCGGTCGACGTCGAAGGTCGACAGCCGGTAGGCCTCGGGATGGCGGGCCAGGTCGACGACCAGGACCCCGGGATCGCCCGCGGCGGCGGCGTCCACCGCCGCGTTGAGCTGCCCGATCCGGGTGGTGAGCAGGCGGCGCGCGGGCGCGGGCAGGCGCAGCAGCCGCCCGGGGTCGTGCAGCCGGGCCATCAGCACCAGGACGCCGGCCGCGCGCAGGTCCCGGACGCTCCACACCAGGTTGCGCCGCAGGCGTAACGGGTCGAAGCCGGGGGAGAGCAGGTCGTTCATGCCGGCGATGAGGCTCGCGATCCGCGGGCGCAGCGCGAGGGCCACCGGCAGCTGGGTTTCGCGGACGTCCCGGCTGGTCGCCCCGGTGGTCGCGAGGTTGGTGAACCGGGCCTGCCCGGCCGGGGCCAGGCAGGCGGCGAGCGTGGCGGCCCAGCCGCGTCCGGCCAGCGCCCGCGCCGCGTGGGCCCGCCGGTAGCCGCCCATGCTCACACCGTCGCCCAGCCCGGCCGTGATGCTGTCGCCGAGCGCGACAAAGCAGGTCACCGTGCCGGAACCGGCCGTTGTGCTCGGACCGGCCGTTGTGCTCGGACCGG
>NZ_CEVIVD010000063.1:0-5756 GCF_982290655.1 Protofrankia sp. CiP1_Cm_nod3 | reverse complement strand
TGTCCACGGCACGGTCAGGCGGCGCGGCCGGCGCCGCGGTCACGTCCGTCCGCGGGCTGCCGTCGCGCGGGGTGCTGGCCGGGGCGTCCGGCGGCCGGGCCCAGCCCGTGGGCGGCGAGGAACCCGTCGACGGTGACCTGCCACGGGAACTGCTCCGCGCGGGCCCGCGCGGCCTGCCGGCGGCTGAACGGGTCGCGGGCGAGCAGATCCTCCACGCCGTCGGCGAAGGTCCAGCCGCTGCCCGCGGCCACGACCCCGGCGCCGGGCACGACAAGCTCCGCCAGGGCGCTGCCGTGGTGGACCACGACCGGGGTCGCGCTGGCCATCGACTCCAGCGCGGCCAGTCCGAACGTCTCCACCGGGCCGGGGGCGAGGAGCACGTCTGCGGTCGCCAGCAGAGAGGCGAGCCGGTCACGGTCCGCGACGAAACCAAGAAAGATCACCGGAAGGCCGGCGGCGCGCCGGGTCAGGCGCCCCCTGCTCGGGCCGTCCCCGGCGATCACCAGCCGGGCGGGGACGCCGCGGCGGACCAGCTCCGCCAGGGCGTCCACGGCGGTGTCGCCCCGTTTCTCCGGCGACAGCCGGCTGGCGTGCACCAGCAGCACCTCGCTGTCGCGGGCGAAGGCCCGCCGCAGCGAGGTGTCGTAACGGTCGGGACGGAAGCGGTCGAGATCGACCCCCAGGGGGATCCGCCGCAGGTTGGTGGCGCCGACGCGGCGGAACTCCTCGCCCGCCCACGCGGTGGTGGCGACCACCGTGTCGAACGACCGCGCGAGCGCGGCGTTGGAGCGGTCGGCGGCGGCCCGCACCGGCAGCACCCCGCGCAGCGGGCGGGGCGTCCACAGGTTCAGCAGCCGGTCGAGGCGTTCGTGGCTGACCACGACGGATCCCACCCCGGCCCGGCGGGCCCACCGGCCGAGCGGGCGCAGGGTCGCCCGGTCGTGGACCTCGAGCCGGTCGGGCGCCTCGGCCGCCAGCAGCCGGGCGACCCGCCACGGCTCGGCCAGCACCCGGTAGTCGGTGCCGGGCACCAGCGGCGCCCGCATGGTGATCACGGTCGCGTCCGGGGTGTGGCGGACGCCGTCGCGTTCCCCGGGGAGGATCTGGACGACGTCGTGCCCGGCCGCGGTGTACCCGGCGGCGAGGTGCCGCAGCGTCGTGCGGATGCCACCGGAGCGCGGCGCGACGAAGTTGGCCGCCTGGACGATCTTCACCGGGTGCTCCCGTCCTCGTTGTGACACGTCCCGGCCCGGTCGGCACCGTGGTGGCAGCGCGCCGTCCGGCGGGCGAGAACGGCCCGTGACCGCGGTGCCACACCGCCGCCGTACCCCGTCCCCAGGCCGCGGACGTCCTGGTAGTGGCCGATCAGCTCGTCCCCGATGGCGCCCCACCCGCAGCCGCTGACGGACTGGCGGGCGGCGAGGCCCATGGCCGTCCGCCGGCCGGTGTCGGTGACGAGGGCGGTGACGCGGCCGGCCAGCGCGGCCGGGGAGTCCGGGGTGAAGTGCAGCCCGGTGCGCCCGTCGTCGACGACGTCGAGCAGGCCGCCCGCGGCCGGCGCCACCACCGGGACACCGCTGGCCTTGGCCTCCTGAGCGGCCTGGCAGAACGTCTCGTGGGAGCCGGTGTGGACGAACACGTCCAGGCTCGCGAAGATCGTCGCCAGTTCCGCCCCGGAGCGGAACCCCAGGAAGGCCGCCCGGGGCAGCCTGCGTTGCAGCGCCGGCCGCAGCGGGCCGTCACCGACGACGACCAGCCGCGTCCCGGGGATGTCCTGCACGGCGCCGAGCAGGTGCACCCGTTTCTCCCGGGCGAGCCGGCCGACGTAGCCGACCAGCACCTCCCCGCCCGGGGCGAGGCCGCGGCGCAGCGCCGGGTCGCGGTGGCGTGGATGGAACCGCTCCAGGTCGACCCCGCGCGTCCAGCGGGCGACCCGGTGGACGCCCTGGCGCAGCAGCATGTCGACCGCGGGCCACGACGGCGCGAGCGTCCGCCCGGCGAGGCGGTGGACGGCGGCCACCCACCGCCAGATGGACCGTTCGGCCTGGGCGAGCCCGTAGCGGGCGGCGAAGCCGGCGAAGTCGGTCTGGTACACCGCCACGCTCGGCAGCCCGAGCCGCCAGGCCGCGAACGCGGACTGCGCGCCCAGCCCCGCCGGGGCCGCCAGATGCACGACGTCCGGCCGGAAGCCCGCGAGCACGCCGACCAGCCGGGGCCATGGCGTCGCCACCCGGAACTCCGGATATCCTGGCAGCGGAACCGACGGCACCCGCAGCACCGGGGCACCGGCGTAGACGTCGGGGCAGGCCGCTGGCGTACGCGTCCCGGCCGCGGGCGCGATGACGAGCGCCTCGTGGCCGCGGTGCCGCAGATGCTCCAGCACCCGGCAGACCGAGTTGGTCACGCCGTCGACGTGCGGCAGAAAAGATTCGGTGATCACTGCGACGCGCACGACAACACGGTCCCAAGCCCCGGGGAGGCAGCGCGGACGCCCGCTCGTCCACGACATGAACTTTGTGACACAGCTTGGTGGTACGACGCCGTACCGTGACGACGCCACGACCGCTGCCGGCCGCCACCTACCGATACGGACCGATGGCGGCTGATGCCGGACCGGCCGGCACCGCGGAGACGTCGGAAGAGCGCCGGAGGCGGATGTCCCCGGCCCGGTCTCCCCGGCCCGGTCCCCCCCGATCGGTGTCCGTTCCCGGCTGCGGCCTGCCCGGCCGGCGTCGCGGAGGTCGCACGCGGCGGCCCGGCCGGGCGCGGGCCCGGCGGCACTGGTCGCTGACGGTCACCAGCGCCACCGGCCCCCCGCGGCAGGCCCCGGGGCCTGGACCCGACGGCACGGCCCAGCATGATGGATGGGTGTTGATCACAGATCTCGTCGGCGTGCTCGGCGCCGCCCACGTCCTCACCGACCCGGATGTGACCGTGAGCTACGAAACCGACTGGACGGGCGCCTTCCGGGGGCGGGCCGCGGCCGTGGCCCGTCCCGCGACGACCGAACAGGTCGCCGCCGTGCTGCGGATCTGCGCCCGGCACGGCGTGCCCGTGGTGCCCCAGGGCGGCAACACCGGCCTGGTCGGCGGTTCGGTGCCGGCCGGCGCGGCGGCCGGGGCGGTGCTGCTCAGCCTGCGCCGGCTCACCGCGCTCGAGCCGGTGGACACCGCCGCCGGGCTGGTGACGGCCGGTGCCGGGGCGACCCTCGCCGACGTCCAGGCGCACACGCGCGCGGCCGGCTACGGCGTCGGCGTCGACTTCGCCGCCCGCGGCTCGGCCACCGTCGGCGGCATCGCCGCGTCCAACGCCGGCGGCGAGCGGGTGCTGCGCCACGGGATGACCCGCGGCCAGGTGGCCGGGCTGGAGGTGGTGCTGGCCGACGGCAGCGTGCTGCGGCGGCTGTCCGGCCTGCCCAAGGACAACGTCGGTTACGACCTGCCATCGCTGTTCGTCGGCAGCGAAGGCACCCTGGGCGTCATCACGAAGGTCCAGCTGCGGCTGGTCGGGCTGCCCGCGGCGCGTACGGCCGCTCTGCTCGCCGTGACCGGCCTGCCCGCCGCGGTCGGCCTCGTCGCCACCCTGCGGGCCACGGTGCCCTCCCTGGACGCCGTCGAGCTGGTCTTCGGCGACGGCGTCGACCTGGTGTGCGCCCACCAGGGCCGGCCGGCCCCGTTCCCCGGCCGGCCGTTCCCGCCGGACACCCCGTACCTGCTGGTGGAGTGCGTCGGGCCCACCGACCCGACCGGCGACCTCGCCGCGGCGGTGGAGACCGCCACCGGCGTGCTGGACGCGGTCGTCGCCACCACCGCCACGGACCGGGAGCGCCTGTGGGCCTACCGGGAGGGGCACACGGCGGCGGTGAACGCGCTCGACGTCCCGCTCAAGCTGGACGTCGCCGTCCCGCTCGCCCGTATCTCCGCCTTCGTCGACGATCTGCGCGCCCTGGTGCCGGCGGTGGCGCCGTCCGCCCGGCTGCACCTGTGGGGGCATCTCGCCGAGGCGAACCTGCACGTCAACGTCACCGGGCTGGACCGCGGCGACACCAGCGGCCGGGAGGCGCTTGCCACGGCGATCCTCACCCGGGCCGCGGCCGACGGCGGCAGCATCGGCGCCGAACACGGCGTCGGACGGGCGAAGACGGCGTGGATGGGCCTGTCCCGTTCACCGACGGAGCTGGCCGTGCTCGCGGCCGTCAAACACGCCCTCGACCCCACCAACCTGCTCAACCCCGGCGTCCTCGTCCCACCAGGTCCCACCACCAGCCCATCAAGATGATCGGCTTTTCCTTCGCAGGTCAAGGAGATGTCAGCCCCGGGGCAGATCAGAAGGTTTTCCCTCTGGGTCGGCCCTCCACGATCAACTAGAACGTCTCCGGCTGGTCCAGGATCTTCCTGGCGAGCTGGTGGAGGGCGGGGCAGAGGTTGACGGTGTCCTCGTAGTAGGCGACGTTGACGAGGATGTCGGCGGCGGCGACCAGCAGCGCATAGCGTCCCGACGGGCTGTCGAGCACGTCCGCGAACGTGGTGTAGATCTGTTTGGCGGTTTCGGGGGCGGCCAGGGCGGTGCAGTACAGGCGTGCGGCGCCGGAGCCGGCTACGCCGGTACCCCAGTGTTCCCAGTCGAGGATCATCAGGTTGGGGATGGTGACGTTGCCCCAATGCAGATCCAGGTGTTCGGTGCTGCCCCAGGTCGGTGCGATCCCCGGCGGGAGCGGCCGGCCGTAGACGGCGTGCAGCAGGTAGCGGTGCCGTTCGGCGCTGTCCACCCAGAAGGTCCGGTCGGTGGGGTGGGTGGCCAACGTCTCCAGGGAAGCACGTAGATCATTCAGCCATTGGGGGGCGAGGGTGATGGGTGTGGCCAGGTACTGGCTGCCGGGCGCCGCGACCGGGTCGGGGGCCAGGGTCATCAGGTCGGCGCACACCGGGATGTCCACCGGCTGGGTGTGGGTCCATTCCACGCTGTCCAACAGTGTCGGTTTGTGGATGCCGCGCAGGGCGGCGGCGTCGCGGATGCCCGTCCACGCCTCCCGGTCCATCCCGTCCTCGCGGAACGGGGCGACCCGTAGCCATGCCCGTTTGCCCTGGTGGAGCACCGGGCCGCTGATGCTGTTCGCGACGCTGGTAGCGGGCGTGCACGGTTCGACGCCCAGTCGCTCGGTCGCGGCCAGGAACACTCCCGCCAGCCAGGCGTCATAGTCATCGACGCGGACCGGCAACCATCGCCGCCTCACTCGCGTACCTTTCGCAGGGGGCTACAGATCGGCGTGCACGACGGGACGCATCTGGAATCCGGCGTGCATTTCATGTTGGGCATGCAGGCGGTGGTCTCCGTGGGCCGGCGGGCCTGGTCGAGCCGCGCCACCTGTGCCCGGAAGGCGTCGCCGTCAAGGACGCTGTGCAGCGGTTCCCGTCGGGCGTTGCCAGCGACCGCATGCCGGGTGAACACACATGGTGACACCGTACCGTCCGGGCCGATGGCGGCGGTGCCGTGCCCGCACTGCCCGCAGGTATCCGCCTCGTCCACCGCCGGAGCCCCGCGGCCGAACGCCCGCACCCGGTCATAACCGATGTCGGTGACGCCGAGGGCCGCGAGGTCCGCGCGTGCCTGGTCGACGCGCTGGGCGTCGTCGACGCCGATGACGCCGACCCGCAGCGGGATCTCCCGGCGGACCGCCTCGGCGATGTTCGCTCTGGTCCGGGCGTGGCTGCCCGGCCGGCCGGTGATCGCCTCATGCTCGGCCGGGGCGTCGGAGT
>NZ_CEVIVD010000062.1:29320-30274 GCF_982290655.1 Protofrankia sp. CiP1_Cm_nod3 | reverse complement strand
GCCGGCCCAGTCCCCCCAGCCGGCCCAGTCTCCCCGGCCGGCCCGGTGAACGCGGTGAACGCGGCGGCCCTCCCGGTGGCACCGGCGGAGCGGGACAGGGACCTGCTCCGCCGGCATGCCGACGGGGACCCGGACGCCTTCACCGAGCTGGTACGAGCCCACAGCGGCCGCGCGTGGGCGGTGGCGCTGGGCATGCTGCGGGACCGGGAGGACGCCGCTGACGCCGTCCAGGAGGCGATGCTGTCGGCCTACCGGGGCGCCGCGGCCTTCCGCGGCGAGGCGTCGGTGTCCACCTGGCTGCACCGCATCGTCGTCAACGCCTGCCTGGACCGGCTGCGCCGGCGCGCGGCCCGCCCGCAGGTCCCGCTGCTCACCGGCGGCGACGACGGTCACGACGGTGGTGGCAGTGGCCGCGGCGGCGACGAGCCGGCCGAACCGCGTGACGCGATCGTCGAAGGTGAGACGCGGCTGGCCGTCGAATCCGCGCTGCGCCGGCTTCCGGAACCACTGCGGCTGGCGGTGATACTCGTCGACATCCAGGGCTGGTCGGTCGCGGATGCCTCCGAACTGCTCGCGGTCCCGGTGGGCACGGTGAAAAGCCGCTGCGCGCGGGGACGCGCGAAGCTGGCTGTAATGCTCGACTACCTGCGTCCCGGGAACCCTGCGCCGCTCGATTCCGTCAGTCAGAGCAGGCACGTCAATACGTCCGGAGTGGTCGGAGGAGGTGTCGGCGATGACCGCTGATCGGCATCCGGATGTGGAGCACCTCGATGCCTACGCCGGTGGGGACCTTTCGGCGTCCGTCGTGGAACTCCACGTCCGCGGCTGCCCGCAGTGCGGCGAAACCGTGGCGGCGCTGCGCCGGGTGCGTCACGACCTCGCCGCGCTGGCCTCGGTGACCATGCCGGAGGACGTCGCGACCAGGCTGTACGCCGCCCTGGTCAGCGAGCAGGA
>NZ_CEVIVD010000062.1:24577-29278 GCF_982290655.1 Protofrankia sp. CiP1_Cm_nod3 | reverse complement strand
GGTCGGGGCCGGCTCGAGGCGGGCGGCCTCGAGCCGGTGCCGCCGCGGTCGGCGCCACGGCGGCCGGCGCGCTGGCTGCGGCCGCAGCGGCCGCAGCGGCAGTCCCGCACGCGCGACCGGCCGCGTCCCGGGGCGCCGGGGGAATGGGCGCGTGGCCGCGTCAGGCAGACCGGGCGGCCGCTCCAGGTGGGGCAGATCCCTCCGTGGCTGAGCGCGGCGGCGGCCTGCCTGACGGTTATCGTCGCGGTGATCGGCCTCGTGGGGGTGCTGGGCCGGCAGACCGGGCGGAACAGCGCCAGCGAGGCCGTCAGCCAGGCCGTGGCACCGCTGTCGGCCGACATCACCGGATCGTCCGAGGGGGCGCGCAGTGCCGCGGGGGGAGGCTCGAGCGACGGTGCGGCGGCTCCCGCGGCCCCCGCCACGACGGCGGTCGACGCCGACGAGGGCGCCGCCACCGCCACGGCGGCGATATTCGCGCACACCGGGCATCCGCTCAGCATCTCCGACGTCCCCCAGCACACCCTCGACCTGCTGTCCGGACGGATCAAGGGGACGCTCAAGGTGCCGCTGCGCGACTACGCCGCCGCGGCGGCGCCGCTACCGCCCGCCGCCGCGGCGGCCCTCGTCACCGAGCTCACCCAGCCGGCCCTGCGCACCTGCTACCTCAGCCTGGCGACCCAGAGCGGCGGCAACGTCATCGCGTTGGATCTCGTTGCTTTCGACGGGCGGCCGGCCGTGCTCGTCGTGCTGTCCGTCCCGGCCGATCCCGACAAGCTGCAAGTGATCGTCCTTGACGAGCGGTGCGGGGTGACCAACATCGCGGCCGCGACGTGGTACAGCACCACCACGCCCCGGCGGTAGCCAACCGGGCCATGGCCGCTGGATGCCGGTGGACGCGGGCGGCCGCCCGTGCGGGCGGCCATCATCCGCCGGGTGCGGCCCAGGTCATGCCCGGCCCCTGGTCACAGGTGCGCCGGTAACGATCCGCGGCCCTTCGCGAAGCGGCTCCGGCGCTGCCGCGACAGTTCCGCGGGCGACGCCGGGCGGGCCTGGCGTCGCCCGGCGGGGCACGGCCGGGCGAGCCCGGCGGCGGTGCGGGAGCACAGACGAGGGAATCGGGTGCGCAATGGGACAGTTGTGGCTGGCGCACGGCCTCACCGGCGACAGCCGGCGATCTGAAGGGACAGGTGGAGATGTGACCGCGCACAGCAGCGGGAACGAATCGAGCATCCCGGGCGCCCGGGATCCCGATGTCCGAGATGTCATCATCATCGGATCCGGTCCGGCCGGCTACACCGCGGCGATATACACGGCGCGCGCGAACCTGCGCCCGCTGGTCTTCGAGGGTTCGGTGGCTGCCGGCGGCGCGCTGATGACCACGACCGAGGTGGAGAACTTCCCCGGTTTCCCCGAGGGCATCCAGGGCCCCGACCTGATGGAAGGCATCCGCCGGCAGGCCGAGCGCTTCGGCGCGGAACTGCTCGCCGAGGACGTCACCGCGGTCGACCTGCGGGCCGACCCGAAGATCGTGACTGCCGAGGACCGGACCTACCGCGCCCACACCGTGATCATCGCCACCGGCTCGGCGTACCGCCGGCTCGGCCTGTCGGACGAGGAGCGGCTGCTGGGACGCGGGGTATCCGCGTGCGCGACCTGCGACGGCTTCTTCTTCCGGGACCAGGACATCCTCGTCGTCGGCGGCGGTGACTCCGCGCTGGAGGAGGCGACGTTCCTGACCCGCTTCGGCCGGTCCGTCACCATCATCCACCGGCGGGACAGGCTGCGGGCAAGCGCGATCATGCAGCAGCGCGCGTTCGCCAACGACAAGATCCTTTTCCGCTGGAACGCCGAGGTCGTGGCAGTCCTCGGCGAGGAGCGGGTCACCGGCGTCCGGGTCCGCGACACCGTGACCGGTGAGACCAGCGAGATAGCCGCCAGCGGGCTGTTCGTCGCCATCGGCCACGAGCCGCGCACCGAACTCGTCCGCGGCCAGCTCGACCTGGACGCCGCCGGCTACGTCGCGGTCGAGCATCCGTCCACCCGCACCAGCCTGCCCGGTGTGTTCGCCTGCGGCGACGTCGTGGACCACATCTACCGGCAGGCCATCACGGCGGCCGGCACCGGGTGCGCCGCGGCGCTGGACGCCGAACGCCATCTGGCCGCCCGCGAGGGCGCGACCGGTCGGCCGCCCCGGGCGCCCGCCGAGGCTGTCGCCGGAGCGGCCCCGTCCTGACCACCCCGCCACCCGTGTCCGTGTCCGTGCCCGTGCCCGTGCCCGTGCCGACGGACGCAGTCTCGGGCGCGCCGTCCCCGGCCGGCGGCGCGGCCGTCCACACGGTGCCCACCGGCGATGACCGGCCCGGCGGCGACAACCGAAAGCATCGACAACAACCAGGAGGAGATCATCATGGCAGGAGCCACCCAGCCCGTCACCGACAACACCTTCACCGAGGAGGTCCTGAAGAGCAAGGTGCCCGTCCTGGTCGACTTCTGGGCGGAGTGGTGCGGGCCCTGCCGGCTGGTCGCCCCGGTCCTCGAGGAGATCGCCGCCGAGCACGGTGACAAGCTGCGGGTCGTCAAGCTCAACATCGACGAGAACCCGCAGACCGCTCGGCAGTACCAGATCCTGTCCATCCCCACCCTGGCCGTGTTCGTCAACGGCGAGGTGGACAAGAGCATCGTCGGCGCGAAGCCGAAGGCCGCCCTGCTGCGGGATCTCTCCGCGTACATCTGAGGCGTGTGCATCTGAGGCGTCCCCCGGGACGCCCACCGCGGACGCCCGTCGGAAGGGGCGTCCCGCGCGTCCCACCGGACCTGTGGCCTGTCCGGATCGGTCCGCCGATCCAGGCAGGCCACAGGCGTGCGAGAAGCACGGCCACCGCGGCTCGGCCCGCCGGGACCCGCGTGGGCCGGGCCGCCGCCGGCACGGGAAAATCCACCGGCCGCCACCCGGCTGCCCCACGACCGCGGCGACGGCGGCGGGTCCAGGGCGTGCCTGATGGACGTTGGCCGATGCGGACGGCGCCCAGGCGGCCTCCCGCCCGGCGGAGGACAGCGGGGTCCCCCCGCGGCGCCTACTGCCGGACGGGGGCGTTTCACAGCGGAAGTTATGGGCGACGACGACAACGCGGCGGGTGGCCGCGTGGGCGCCACCCACGCGATCGAACATCTGTCAGAGACGCCCCAGCCGCTAGCCTGTGTCTCCGTGACCCGTCCGCGAGCAGGTTCGAGTGGTAACCGCAGGATCAAACTCCTGCGTCTCGGCGACCGCGACCCCTCGGTCGCCGAGATACGCGCCGCGCTGATCTCCCTGTCGTTCCTGCCGGCCGCGCCGCACCAGCAGGAGGCCTCCGCGGCCGGCCGGCTGCGGCCGAGCGGGACAGATCTGCCACAACCGGCCGGACCACCGACCAGCGGGCTGCCGGGCGGCGGGCTACCGGGCGGGCCACGAAGCGGTGCCCGGGCGGGAACACCCGACAGGCCGCCGCCGGCGGCGGCCCGCTTCGATGCCGCCCGCGAACTCAGTGCCGCCCGCGAACTCGACGTGGCCCTGGAGTTCGACGCCGCCCTCGACCGGGCCGTCCGGGCGTTCCAGCAGAGCCGGGGGCTGTCCGCGGACGGCATCGTCGGCCCGGACACCTTCCGCGCCCTGGAGGAGGCCCGTCGCAGGCTGGGCGACCGGCTGCTCTTCTACAGCGTCAACCATCCCTTCATCGGGGACGACGTGGCAGCGCTGCAGGAACGGCTGTCGAACATGGGGTTCGACGTGGGACGGACGGACGGCATCTTCGGCCCGCGGACCGAGGCGGCCCTCAGGGACTTCCAGTACAACCGCGCGCTGGAGCCCGACGGCCGCTGCGGGCCGCTGACCCTGCGGGAGCTGAAGAAGCTGGAGCGCACCGTCGTCGGTGGCCGCCCGGACGTGCTGCGGGAGTCGGTGCGGCTGCTCCAGCGGGGCCCGTCCCTGCTCGGTGTCGTGGTCGCGGTCGACCCCGGCCACGGCGGGAACGACCCTGGAGTCACCGTCGGCGACCTCTGCGAGCGCGACCTCATCGCCGATCTCGCCGCCCGGCTGGAGGCCCGGCTGCTGGCCTCCGGGCTGGAGGCCTACCTCCTGCACGGCCCGCACGAGTCCCCGGACGACGTCGAGCGGGCGCACCGCGCGAACGAGATCGGCGCGGACCTGCTGGTGTCGCTGCACCTGGACGCGGGGAGGTCACCCCGGGCCCAGGGGGTGTCGTCCTACTACTTCGGCAACGCCCGGGGCTCGTCCGCCGTGGGCGAGCGGCTGGCCACGCTCGTCCAGAAGGAGCTGGTCTCCCGCACGGACCTGGTCGACTGCCGGACCCACGCCAAGACGTGGGAGCTGCTGCGGCGGACGAGGATGCCGGCGATCCGGACGGATCTGGGGTATCTGACGAACCCGCACGACGCCGCCGCGCTCGGGTCGCCGGAGTTCCGGGACACCGTCGCCGAGGCGATCCTCGCCGCGGTGCAGCGGCTGTTCCTGCCGCCGGACCTTGACCCACCGACCGGCCAGCTGCGAGTCCCGACCCTCGCCTCCCGCCGCCCCCGCTGACCCGACGGCTGCGGACCGGAGCCGCTGGCCTGGACGCCCGCCGGGTCTCCAGCGCGCTGACATCCTTCCGCCCTGGAAGACCGGGGCAGCCGGCTTCCTCGCCCCACCGGTCCCGCGCCGCA
>NZ_CEVIVD010000062.1:19445-24387 GCF_982290655.1 Protofrankia sp. CiP1_Cm_nod3 | reverse complement strand
CCGCACCGTCCCGCACCGTCCCGCACCGTCCCGCACCGCGCCGTCCGGTGTCGTCCGGTGTCGTCAGAACCCGTCCCGCGCTGTCCGATGCTGTCGAGAAGGCCGGTGGACGGCGGAACGGCCCGCCCGCACCGGAGGAGGCAGCGGCGGGGGAGGGACAGCGGAAGCCACGGGAAACGGAGGAACGGGAGCAGCCAGGGCCGCCGGACGGCCGGAGGTCAGCCCGCTGGAACGGTCCCGGCGACGCCTCCGACCTGACGCAGCATCCCTTCGGGCGCCATCGACCCCAGCAGCCGCTCGAGGGCCACCTCGACGTCCTCCCGCCAGCTCACGGTGTTCTTGACCTCGAGCCGCAGCCGTGGCCACCGATGGTGGGGCCGCACGGTCTTGAAGCCGACGGCGAGCAGGTAGTCGGCGGGCACCACGCACCGGGTGCCTTCGCCCTTGAGGTCGCCGAACGCCTCGATGGCACGGAAGCCGCGCCGGAACACGTCCTTGGCGATCGTCTGGACGAGGATGCGCCCCAGGCCCTGCCCGGCGAAGTCCTCCATGATCTTCACGGTCATGAGCAGGACGGCGTCCGGGCTGACCGGGCTGGTCGGGAAGGCAACCGACCGGGGCACGTACGCGGCCGGCGCGTACATCGCGAAACCGGCCGGGACACCGTCCACGTAGATGATCTTTCCGCAGCTTCCCCACTCGAGGAGGGCGGAGGACACCCACGCCTCCTTCTCCAGCGCGGTGTCCCCGGCCTCCTCGGCCCGGCTACGGGCGACGGGGTCGAGCTCCCAGAAGACGCATCGGCGACATCGCACCGGCAGGTCGTCGATGTTGTCGAGAGTGATGTTGGCGATGCGGCGGCTCATGATTCGACGTCCCACCCGGCCCGGCTTCTGGCGGCGACGGCAACGCTGGCATCTCGCACAGGGTCAGACTAGCTCGGCCGTCCTGATCCTCATCGGCCTGTTCCGGATCCACCCGGCCGTGCCAGGCCGGACGGTGCCGTGCCAGGCAACGTTCGCCCCAGCCGTCGTGCCCAGGCAGCTCCGGAGGCGTTGCCGGGAGCGCTCAGGCAGCGCCGCTCCCCGGCCCTCGGCTCCCCGGCCCTCTGCCCCCTGGCCCTCGGCTCCCCGGCCCTCGGCCGGGAACCAGCGGGACACGACGGCCAGGGTGGGCATCGGCTCGACACGGGGCTGACTCTCCGGCCGGCCGGCTCTCACCAGCGCGTCCGGGCTTTTCCCGGCTTTTCCCCATCTGGGCTCCCCTTCGAGCACCCGGGCTCGCAGGGGAGCAAGCCGCGCCACTGGCGCGGTGGGGCCACCGTGTCTCTCCCGAGTACCCAGGTCTCCCGAATACCCAGGCTCGGGGGGACGCGGAAGCCGATTCATGGCTGTGGGTGCTCCGGCCCCTGGGACGCTTCAGGCGTCCGGGAGTTCGCGCTTACGGGCCACGCCGCCAACGGCACCACCCCGTGGCCGGCCATCAGGCAGCTGAGGTGTCCGGGAACTCGCCCTTCGGCATCCCCGCGACGGTGTTCGGTCAGCCCCCGAGGCCCGTGGAGGCCCTGCGGACGGCTGCGCTGTTTCACGTGGGCGCGAGGTTCCACGTGAAACAGCGGCCTCTCCTCGTCTTCCTCGTCCGGGCCGGGAGCCCTCACCCGGACGAGGAAGACGAGGAGACGGCTCCCGACGCCGTCATCACCGCGACGATCCGCTCCAGGTCCTCGATGCTCGCGAACTCAACCGTGATCTTTCCCTTGTTCCGGCCCATGTCGACCTTCACCCGTGTGTCGAACTGGTCGGAGAGACGGGATGCGAGCTTGTGCAGGGCCGGCGAGGTGACCCGCGGGCGGTGGGGCGGCGTCCGCCGCGGCCCCTCCTCGCCCAGCGCGACGATCTCCTCGACGGCCCGCACGGACAGCCCCTCGGCGACGATGCGGGTGGCGAGCCGGTCCTGCGCATCGGGATCCTCCAGCGACAGCAGCGCGCGGGCGTGGCCGGCCGAGAGCACGCCGGCCGCCACCCGTCGCTGCACGGCCGGCGGCAGCCCCAGCAGTCGGATCATGTTGGTGACGTGGGAGCGGGAGCGCCCGAGCTTCCCGGCGAGTTCCTCGTGGGTGGCGCCGAAGTCGCGCAGGAGCTGCTCGTAGGCGGCCGCTTCCTCCAGCGGGTTGAGCTGCTGGCGGTGCAGGTTCTCCAGCAGGGCGTCGCGCAGCATGGCGTCGTCGGCGGTGTCCCGCACGATGGCGGGGATCTGGCTGAAGCCCGCAAGCCTGGACGCCCGCCAGCGCCGTTCGCCCATGACCAGCTCGTAGCGTCCGGGCATGATCTCGCGGACGACGATGGGCTGGAGCAGGCCGACCTCCCGCAGGCTCGCGGCCAGCTCCTCCAGGGCGTCCTCGTCGAAGTGCGTCCGCGGCTGGCGGGGGTTCGGCGTCACCGAGTCGACCGGGACCTCCCGGAAGGTGGCGCCGTGGACGGGCGCCGGTCCGACCGGCAGCCCGAAACCGTCGTCAATACTCGTGCTGATCCCGCCGACGCCCTCCGTCCCGGTCGGGATCAGTGCTCCCAGGCCGCGTCCCAGCCCACCCCGGCGCGCGGTCACACTCCCACTCCGTTCGGCTCGAAGCCCCGCTCGGCGATTTCACGCGCGGCGGCCAGATAGGACAGCGACCCGCGGGAGGCGGGGTCGTAGGTCAGCACCGAGCGGCCGTAGCTCGGCGCCTCGGCGATCCGCACGTTACGCGGGATGGTCGTGCCCAGGACGCGGCTGCCGAAGTGCTCCTTGACCTCGTGCACGACCTGGTCCGCCAGCCGCGTCCGCGAGTCGTACATGGTCAGGATGATGGTGGACAGCCGAAGCTCGGGGTTGAGGTGTGCCTGCACGAGTTCGACGTTACGCAGGAGCTGTCCCAGCCCCTCAAGCGCGTAGTACTCGCACTGGATGGGTATCAGGAGTTCCTTGGCGGCCACCAGGGCGTTGACGGTGAGCAGCCCGAGGCTCGGCGGGCAGTCCACCAGGATGTAGTCGACCTCCTGCCGCAGCCCGGCGATCGCCCGGCGCAGCCGGGTCTCCCGCGCCACCACCGACACCAGCTCGATCTCCGCGCCGGCGAGGTCGATCGTGGCCGGGGCGCAGTACAGCCCCTCGGCCTCGGACGACCTGACGACGACCTCCTCAAGCGGCCGGTCCCCGAGCAGCACCTCGTAGATGGACGGGACACCGGAACGGTGGTCGACCCCGAGAGCCGTCGATGCGTTGCCCTGCGGGTCCAGGTCGATGCAGAGGACCCGGCATCCGTGCATGGCCAGGGCCGTGGCGAGATTGACCGTGGTGGTGGTTTTCCCCACCCCGCCCTTCTGGTTCGCCACAGTGATGATGCGCTGTCGCGTCGGCCGGGGAAACGGCCGTCGTCGTTCCATTGTCAAGGCTTCCACTGCCGCTGCTGCCGCCGCTCCGATAGGGGTGGATGGATCGTTCGTATCCAGCGACGTGTCGGCGGGACGAACACCGTTCCGCGCCACGCGCATGGATCTGCTACTTCCTCCTGGCGCTGTTTCACGTGGAACGTGCGCGCCCACCTGCACGTTGCGCCTCCCGTCCTCGCCGCGTTTCACGCGTTTTCCCACTTCCCTGTCGGCGCCCAGGCTGTGGCGCCGCATGGACGGCGCGCAGTACGGTGGCCGGCTCGGTCACCCGTCCAACCCCGCACTTCACGACAGCCACATCACGCCAGCCCTGGGTCTCCAGCTCACCTCGCGCGACCGACAGCTCCTCGACAACGCTTGCCCCGCGCAGTGCAAGCATGACACCGCCCGGTTTCACCATTGGTAGGAGCATCGCGCCCAACCGTTCCAGGGGCGCGAGGGCCCGTGCAACGCAGACATCGAACGCGCGGGTATCCACGGTAGCGGCAGCGTCGGGCGCGCGTCCGCGAAGCACGATGACCCGCCCCTCAAGACCGAGCCGGCCCACCGCCTCCTGGAGGAACAGACAGCGGCGCTGCATCGGCTCGAGCAGGGTCACCCGCAGATCGGGACGAGCGAGGGCAAGCGGTATCCCGGGCAGCCCGGCTCCGCTGCCCACGTCCACGACGGCCGCCGCGTGATCGACAACATCCGCCACGACCGCGCTGTTGAGCAGGTGACGCTCCCAGAGCCGGTCGGCCTCTCGAGGGCCGATCAGGCCGCGTTCGACACCAGCGGTGGCAAGGAGGTCCGCGTAGACGCGGGCGAGCTCGAAACCGGCTCCGAAGACCTCGGGAGCGATGGGCGGGGGATCGTACACAGTCACCATCCGACCAGCATGCTCGACAGCGGGACACAAACGGCGCAACCAGCCTTCGGCACGCTCCGGGATTCCCACCGGATCGACTTCGCCGGCCCGGCAGGCCCGAGAACCAGCCTGGGGAGCCGATCCCGGCGGGCGCGGCGGGCGCGGAAGCCTATCCTTCCGGGACCACACCCATCACCGCCCGTACCGCCGCCCGGCGACACGCACTCCGAACAAAACCGCCCGGGACCCGGCTCCTACCTCCACCCGGGCGACCACCCATCCCGCCCTGCCCGCCGTCGCACAACCGAATCATGAAAGCGAGGGAACAAGTGGTTGCTGGAGCAGCCACTTCCGTACTCGTTCTTTTGGTTACGGAGCTGCCCGGCCGGTGTGCTGGCTGTTCCGGCATGGTCTGGAGGCGCCGGGTGCCAGCTTGTGGGTGTGGGCGCCCGCGCCCACACCGCCGCGATCCCCTGTGATCCCCCGGTGCCCGGCGAGGCCAGCCGGCGGATACCACGATCCGTCCCAGCCCCCGGAGATTCCGTACCTCGACCCGCCGGTTCCCGCGTCTGGACGAGGAACCGGTGGACGCGGGCACCGGCCCTCAGCCCCATGCCTCGCGACGGCTCTGAGCTCGCCGTCCTGCGTCCGCCGATCCTCTTCCTAG
>NZ_CEVIVD010000062.1:14966-18988 GCF_982290655.1 Protofrankia sp. CiP1_Cm_nod3 | reverse complement strand
CGGGGTGTCAGCTCGCGGGGAGGACGACCACGCGGCGCTGGGGCTCCTCGCCCTCGGACTCGCTGACGACGCCGTCGATCGTCGCGATCAGGTCGTGGACGACCTTGCGCTCGAACGGCGTCATCGGCTTGAGCTTCTCCGGCTGGGCCCCCGCCTTCACCCGCTCGGCGACCGCCGTGGCCAGGTCGCGCAGCTCCGCCCGCCGCTGCGCGCGGTGCCCGCCCACGTCGAGCATGAGCCGGCTGCGCACACCGGTCTTCTGGAGCACCGCCAGCCGGGTGAGCTCCTGGAGCGCTTCGAGCGTCTCCCCCCGGCTGCCTACCAGCAGGTCGAGCCCGTCCCCGACGACGGCGACCACGGCTCGCTCCCCCTCGACGTCCAGGTCGAGGTCGCCGTCCAGGTCGACGATGTCGAGCAGCGCCTCCAGGTAGTCGGCGGCGATCTCCCCCTCCTGCTCCAGGTCGGCGATCCGTTGCCGGCTGCTCGCCGTCGTCGGGGCGGGGCCGTCCTGTCCGTCGGGAGGCGCCGGGCGGGAGGTGGCCGGTGCGGACAGGTCGTCGGCCTGTCCGACTCCGCTGACCGTGGTGTCGGCGGCCAGGTCAGATGCGGAACCGGTCATCAGAGCAGCTCCTTACACGGGTGGACGTCTGCGGGTCACGGGCCGGGCGGGCCCGGCGCCGATTCCCGACGGGAATAGTCGCCGCGGGGATGGTCACCGCGGGGATGGTCACCGTCGGCCTCCGGGACGGCCGCCCTTGCCGCGTCGCTTGGCGGGCCGGGAACCACCGGTGTGCCGGCGGACGCCCGCCGCGGCATGGGGCTTCCCCGCCCGGGGCTGGGCGTCGTCGCCGGCCGGGGTATGCCTGTCCGGAGTGGACCCGTTCTGCGACGGCTGCGGTACCACATCGTCGGCGTCTGCCGCGTCGGACACCTTCGACGGGCGCGCGGGCTGCTTCGGCTGGGCCGGCTGCTTCGGCTGGGCCGGCTGCTTCGGCTGGGCCGGCTGTGCCGGCTGCGAGGACTGCGAGGACTGCGAGGTGTTGCCGCGAGGAGAGCGGGTTCCAGGCGGAGCCTTGCGTACGGCCTTGTCGGCGTTCAGCGTCTTGCCGGCTCCGGGCTCGGCCTGATCGGCACCGCCCGGCGTCCTGTCGGCCGGCGCGGCGGTCGAGCCCGCGGCCGCACCCGGCCGGTTCCTGGCCCTGGTGGGCCGGGCGCCCGGCGCGGGGCGGGCCACCGTCGGCTGCGACGCCGCGCCCTTCGTCCCGGTCGTGTTCTTCGCCCCGGCCGCCGGCCGGGTGGTCGGTACCTGCCCACCGGCGCCCTGCAGGGCCGGCGGCGGCATCTTTTTGATCACGAAGAACTGCTGGCCCATGCTCCACAGGTTGGTGGTCAGCCAGTACAGCAGGACGGCGATCGGGAACTGGAAGCCGAACACCGCGAGCATGATCGGGGAGCCGTAGAGCAGGACCTTCTGCACGATCGCCTGCTGCGGGTCGACCGACCCGGTCCGCGCCATGATCTGCCGCTGGGTAAGGAACGTCGTCGTACCCATCAGGACGATCAGCACGACCGCGAAAATCTTGACGTTCGTCCCGTCCGCCCGGACGAAGTCCAGGAACTTCGACGACGAGGTGAACGAGGCGGACAGCGAGACGCCGAGCAGCTTGGCCTCGGCGATCTGCTGCACCTGGTGCGCGGACAGCCCGACCCGGGGGGCCCAGTCCAGCACGCCACCGGGCCGGTCGACCGGTCGCAGGTGGCTGAAGACGTGGAACAGCGCGATGAACAGGGGGATCTGGAGCAGGATCGGCAGACAGCCGAGCAGCGGGTTGCCGTGTTCCTTCTGCAACTCCATGATCTTGGAATTCATCTGCTGCCGGTCATGGCCGTACTTGTCCCGGATCTCCTTGATCTTCGGCTGCATCAGCTGCATCGTCCGCTGGGCCTTCACCTGCTTGACGAACAGCGGGAAGATCATGATCCGGACGCAGATCACCAGCAGGACGACCGACAGCGCCCACGCGAAGAAGCTGTCCCGGCCGAAGATCGGCCCGAAGCCCCCGTGAAAGAAGACGATCGCGTTCGCCGCGAGATGGTAGAGGGGATCCAGCACTGGTTCGTCTCCTTAGACCCTCGTGCCACAGCGGGACGCGGCCGGTTCGGGCGAGTTCGGGTGCGGGTCCAGCCGCTGCCGCGCACCCACGGCCACGGTCACGGTCACGGTCTGGGCGGTCCGCTCACCAGCGGGGGCACCGCGTTCACCGGCTGGCCCGCCGAAGCGTCCGGGACGGCCTGGCGGGGCGCCGGCACGCGCCGGCACCGGGTCGTAGCCACCGGCCGACAGCGGCTGGCAGCGCAGCAGCCGGCAGACCGCCAGCAGACCGCCCCGGACCCCGCCGTAACGGCGCACCGCCTCCAGCCCGTACGCGCTGCAGGACGGCTCGAAGCGGCAGAGCCCCGCGCTGCGTGGGGACCAGACGGCCCGGTAGAAAGAGATCATCGCACGCAGCGCCCAGGCGAGCGGGCCGCGCACCGTACCGTCCCGGCCGCGGGACATCCGGGGCGCGAGCCGCCCGGCCAGGCGGGTGGCGACGAGCAGGTCGATCACAATGACCAGGCCCACGGCCAGCGCAACGCCACCGCGGCTCATCGTGCCTGCCGGTCCGCGCCGCCAGCGGTGCCGGTGGGCCTCGTGACCGTCCCGGTCGCGGCTGTCCCGCCTGTCTCGGCTGTGGCGGAAGAGATCGGGGTGATCGGGGTGGCTGGGACGAGGCGGCCGCGCAGGCCCCGGTCGAGCGCCCGCCCCAGTTCGTCCGAGGACGCGGTGGCGCTCTCCGGTAAGGCCCGCACGATCATGAGCGTCCCGGCGGGCATCCGGTCGAGGCGGGCACGGACCTGTTCCCGCAGGCGTCTGCGGACGCGGTTGCGCACGACCGCGTTCCCCACCTTGCGCCCCACGACGAAACCGACCCGTGGCGGAGGTGCGGCGACCGGTTCCGGACCGCCGTCCACAGCGTGGTTGTCCACGATGAGGCCGTGGATGACCAGTGGGCCACTGCGGCTGCGACGGCCGGCGCCACTGACCGAGGCATGCTCGGCCCTGGTCCGGACACGGTTCCGAACGGGCAGCATGACGCGAGAAGGACCGGGGCGCGGGTGGATCTCAGGCGGACAGCTCGCTGCGGCCCTTGCGGCGACGGGCCGAGAGCACGGCGCGACCGGCACGGGTCCGCATCCGGAGCCGGAAACCATGCGTCTTGGCACGCCGGCGGTTGTTCGGCTGGAAGGTGCGCTTGCTCACAGAGGACTCCGGACGCCAGACGGGCAAAGGACAACGATAGCCACGGAAACGGTACAGAACACGGTGGGGACACCCACCCGAGAGCGCACTGTCGCCGCAACCCGACGCCTGAGACTATCAAGCCCGGCCGTGCCGGGGCGGGCCGGCAGTAGGCCGGCGGGTGTCGGCCGGCCGCGTGGGCACGTCAGGTGGGGGCGGCGCGGAACCGGCTTCGCCGGTGCGGTGTCATGGTCGTACACAGCTTGTGGACGACCATGTGGAGAACTGCCCTGGCCAGGGCGGCCACGGGCGTCCGGCTCAAGCCCACCCGCCCGACGTCTTCGGAGGAGCCCGCCTCGTGACAGACCTTAGCGCCGACCCCTCCGCCGGCATGTCAGGCAGGGTGCCTGTCGAGGAACCGGACCTGTCCGCCGTGTGGAAACAGGCCGTCGCCGGGGTCGCGGACGGCACCCTGTCCGCCCAGCAGCGGGCGTGGCTGCGCCTGACCCGTCCGCTCGGCCTCGTCCAGGACACCGCGCTGCTCGCAGCCCCGAACGAATTCACCAAGGACCTGCTCGACTCCCGCCTCCGACCGTTTCTGTCCACAGCTTTGTCCACAGCCTATGGACGAGAGATCCGGGTGGCGGTCACCGTCGAGCACCTGCCCGACCCGGAGCCGATGACCGGGCCGATCCAGCTGCCGCTGCCGGTCTCCCCCGTGCCTGCCACATCCGCCGTGTCC
>NZ_CEVIVD010000062.1:10410-14295 GCF_982290655.1 Protofrankia sp. CiP1_Cm_nod3 | reverse complement strand
CGTCCGCGGCGGACACAGCCAGGATCACCCCGGGCCTCGGGCGCGACCCGGCGCCCCGATCCTACGAGCCGACCCGGCTGAACCCACGGTACGTGTTCGAGACGTTCGTCATCGGTGATAGTAACCGATTCCCGCACGCGGCTGCGGTGGCCGTCGCCGAGGCGCCGGCGAAGGCGTACAACCCGCTGTTCATCTACGGCGACTCCGGGCTCGGCAAGACCCACCTGCTGCACGCGATCGGTCATTACACGCTGAAGCTGTATCCCGACTCGCGGGTGAAGTACGTCAGCTCGGAGGAGTTCACCAACGACTTCATCAACTCGATCCGGGACGACCGGCAGCAGGCGTTCCAACGCCGCTACCGGGACACCGACGTGCTCCTGGTCGACGACATCCAGTTCCTGGAGAACAAGGAGCGCACCCAGGAGGAGTTCTTCCACACCTTCAACGTGCTGCACGACACCGAGAAGCAGATCGTCATCTCCTCCGACCGCTCCCCCAAGCAGCTCTCGGCGCTGGAGGACCGGCTGCGCAGCCGGTTCGAATGGGGCCTGATCACCGACGTCACCCCGCCCGACCTGGAGACCAGGATCGCGATCCTGTCGAAGAAGGCCGCCACCGAGCGGCTGCCGGTCCCCGGCGACGTGCTGGAGTACATCGCCACCCACATCGAGCGCAACATCCGGGAGCTCGAGGGCGCGCTGATCCGGGTGGCGGCGTTCGCGAGCCTGAACAAGTCGCATGTCGACCGGACGCTGGCCGAGATCGTCCTGCGGGACCTGATCCCGGACGCGGCCGACCCGGAGATCACCGCTGCCGCGATCATGAACGCGACCGCGACCTACTTCGGCGTGACCATGGAGGACCTGTGCGGCACGTCGCGCAGCCGGGTGCTGGTCACCGCCCGGCAGATCGCCATGTACCTGTGCCGGGAGCTGACCGACCTGTCACTGCCGAAGATCGGCCAGCACTTCGGCGGCCGGGACCACACCACGGTGATGCACGCCGACCGCAAGATCCGGGGACTGATGGCCGAACGCCGGGCGATCTACAACCAGGTCACCGAACTGACCAACCGCATCCGGGCGCAGACCCGGCAGGCCTGACCCGCCCGGCGGACACAGCTCGCCCGACAGGCCCGACGGGTACGCCTGGCCCGACAGGCATGACCCAGGCGGGACAGGGGGAGGGACTACCCCCAGTAGCCGGATCCACGCCGTTGTCCCTGTGGAGTCTTGTGCACAGCTTGTGGAAAACCCTGTGGAATCTGGGGACGAAAGCTCCGCGGCGGCCTGTGCGTAACCGGGGACAGGCTGTGCGGAAGCTGTGCACAGCCGGGGGACAGACTGCGAACAACCGGGGACGAGCGGGGGACAACCAGGCCGGCGGTGGATATCCACCGGAGTTGGGCACAGCGGCATCCACACGATCTGCACCCCCTCTCAAGCCCCTGAGCTGCGAAAACGCAAGTTATCCCCAGTATCCACCGGCCCTACTAACACGACGGACTAGATCTTTCTCTAATGAACAAACCTCAGACGAAGTTGGGCCTGGGGACAACCTCGCATGATCGTCCGCGCGTCGCCTCCGGACCGCCGTCCGGGGACTCGTCAGAGCTCGTCACTCACAGCGGGCCACCGTGGCGATCCCACCCCCGTGCCGGGCCGTGTGCCGGCCCCCGCTGTGAGCCGCCGGCCGAAGCCTGCGATGCTGGAACGCCGTACCGGATGCGGCATGGTGGCCTGACAGCGGTCCAACAGTGGGCCGACAACGGTTCAACAGTGGCTCGACATGGCTCGACGAGGACAGGCAGCGGCACGACAGCGGTCGGACCTGCGAACGTGTTCGTCGGGCCACCGGCAGCATCCGGCGGGGACCTGCACCTGTCAGCGCGCAGCCGGCATGACAGGTCGGCGTGGTCACGAGAACGAACGGTTCAGAAGGGCGAATCATGAAGTTCCGGGTTGAACGGGACGACTTCACCGATGCCGTGGCGTGGACGGCACGCACGCTGCCGACCCGGGCGACCTCCCAGCTTCAGGTCCTCGCCGGCCTCATGCTGGACGCCACCGGGCCGTCGCTGACGGTCGCGGCCTTCGACTACGAGGTCGCCGCCCAGTCCGGCGTGAACGCGACGATCGAGCAGGAGGGCCGGGCCCTGGTCTCCGGCAAGCTGCTCGCCGAGATCACCAGGGCGCTGCCGTCCGCGCCGGTCGATCTGTACACCGACGGCGCGCGGGTGGTCCTCACCTGCGGCAACGCGCGTTTCACCCTGCCGACCATGTCGGTGGACGACTACCCGGCGCTGCCACCGATGCCGGCGGTCACCGGCCACATCGAGGGCGCGGCGTTCGCCGGGGCCGTCTCCCAGGTCGCCGTCGCCGCGGGCAAGGACGACACCCTGCCCGTCCTCACCGGCGTGCGGATCGAGATCGACGGCGATGCCCTCACCCTGGCCGCTACCGACCGTTACCGGCTGGCGGTCCGGAAGCTGAAGTGGCGCCCGGCGTCCGAGACGGCCGACGGCGTGGCCATGGTGCCGGCGCGCACGCTGAGCGAGACGGCGAAGTCCCTGTCCGGGGGTGGGGTGGAGGTCGCGATCTCCCTTGGCTCGGGTCCCTCCGGGGAGGCGCTGGCCGGGTTCGCCGGTGCCGGCCGCCAGACCACCACCCGTCTGGTGGACGGCTCGTTCCCGCCCTACCAGCGGCTGCTGCCCGACAGCTCGCCGCTGACCGCCCAGCTCGAGATCGCCCCGTTCGCCGAGGCCGTCAAGCGTGTCGCGCTGGTCGCCGCCCGTACCGCCCCGGTCCAGCTGAGCTTCGCCGACGACCAACTGGTCCTGGAGGCCGGGGCCGGCGGTGAGGCCCAGGCCCAGGAGACGCTGCCGGTCGGCTACGGCGGGCCGCCGTTGTCGATCGCCTTCAACCCGGCGTACCTGCTCGACGGCCTGGGTGCGCTGGAGTCCGACGTCGTCCATATCGGGTTCGCCAGCGCCGACGACGCGGACGAGGCGTCCAAGAAGCCCGCCATCCTCACCGGCAAGGCGCCCGACGACGGCGAGGTCCCGGACTACCGGTACCTGCTCATGCCGATCCGGCTGTCCGGGTGACGTGCGTCTCACCCATCTGTCGCTGGTGGACTTCCGGTCCTATCCGGCGCTGGATCTGCTGCTCGAACCCGGGGTGAACACGTTCGTCGGCTCCAACGGGCAGGGCAAGACCAACCTGCTGGAGGCCGTCGGCTACCTGGCGACGCTCGGCAGCCACCGGGTGGCCTCGGATGCCCCGCTGGTCCGCGAGGGCGCCGCGAGCGCCGCGGTGCGGGCCCGGATCGCGCGGGACGACCGCGCCGCCCTGGTCGAGATCGAGATCATTCCGGGCCGGGCGAACCGGGCCCGGCTCAACCGGGCACCCCTCGCCCGCTCCCACGACGTCCTCGGCCTGCTGGTCATGGTGTTCTTCGCGCCTGAGGACCTAGCCCTGGTCAAGGGGGATCCGGCCGGGCGCCGGCGGTTCCTCGACGATCTGCTGGTGGCCCGCGCCCCCCGGCTCGCCGGTGTGCTCGCCGACTACGACAAGGTCCTGCGCCAGCGGTCGACGCTGTTGCGGGCGGCCGGGGCGGCGCGGCGCTCCGGCCGCGCCGGTGACCTGCGCACCCTGGACGCGTGGGACTCCCACCTGGTCCGGCACGGCTGCGAGCTGCTGGCCGCGCGGCTGGCGCTGGTCGAACAGCTGCGCCCCCGGGTGGCGACCGCCTACCGCGCGGTCGCGGCCCAGCCTGCCACCCGGCCGCCGGCCGGGCCGCCCGGATCACCCGGGTCAGCTGGACCAGGCGTGCCGGCTGGAGCGGACGCACCGGGTGCGCCGGACACACCGCCCGGATCGG
>NZ_CEVIVD010000062.1:0-10385 GCF_982290655.1 Protofrankia sp. CiP1_Cm_nod3 | reverse complement strand
CTGCCACAGCTGATGCGGCCAGTGCGGCCGACGCGGCTGGTACGGCGGCACCGGCCGGCGAGCGGGAGCTGACCGCTGTGGAGTACCGCTCGAGCGTGGTCGCGCGCCTGGCCCAGCGGGCCGGCGGCCCGGTGCCCGGCCAGACAGACGGCCACGCGGGCAGCCAGGCGGATGGCCAGCCGGTTCCCGACCGGGCGGTCCTGGCGGAGGCGATGCTCGCCGAGCTCGCCACCGTCCGGCAGCAGGAGATCGAACGCGGGGTGACCCTGGTCGGCCCGCACCGCGACGAGCTGCTGCTGTCGATCAATGGGCGGCCGGCGCGCGGCTATGCCAGCCACGGCGAGTCGTGGTCGCTGGCCCTCGCGCTCAAGCTCGCGTCCTTCGAGCTGCTCCAGGACGATCAGCGCGAACCGGTCCTGCTGCTGGACGACGTGTTCGCCGAGCTCGACGCGAACCGTCGGGACCGGCTGGCGGAGCTGATCCGTTCGGCCGAGCAGGTGCTGGTGACCGCCGCGGTCGAGGCGGACGTGCCCGCCGTCCTGGCCGGGACACGGTTCACGGTGGCGGATGGGAAGGTCAGCCGTGTCGCATGACCCGCATACCCCGGATACCCCGGACGGCGAGAGTGATGTCACTCGAAGTAGCGAGCGTGAGGGCGGGGGCGAGAACGGGGACGGGCTCGGCGAGCGGCCCGCGCGCGGGGCCGATCTCGCCCGTCTCGTCCTGGCTCGGGCGAAGGAGGACGCGCGGGCACGGGCGCTGGCGGCCGGCCGTGCCGGCGGGCGCGCGGGCACCGGCGGCGCGGCGGCCCGCGGCGACAGCCGGTCCGACCCGGCGCGGCAGCCGCCGCGCCGGCCACGGCTGCCCGGGATGGCCGCGCCCGGCCGAGAATGGCTCGAACCGGTCACGCTGGGTGCCGCGCTGCAACGACTGCTTGCCGAACGCGGCTGGCGGGACCAGGCGACGGACGCGTCGGTGCTGGCCCGCTGGGAGAGCCTGGTCGGCCCGGACATCTCCGCACGCTGCTATCCGGTCTCCCTGCGTGACGGCGAGCTGGAGCTTGCCGCCGAGTCGACGGCCTGGGCGACCCAGCTACGCCTGCTGTCCCGGCAGCTCCTGACCACCCTGCGTGCGCAGCTCGGGCCGGATGTCGTGCGCCGGATCGTCGTCCGGGGGCCGACCGCGCCGAGCTGGCGGCACGGCCCGTTGCAGGCACCCGGCGGGCGCGGCCCCCGTGACACCTACGGCTGAGCCGGCCGTCCCCGGCTCGGCGGGAGCGGGATCCGAGCAGGTCAGGCCAGTGATGGCGGCCCGGCCCCGCGGGCCGCGCGCCGCACCGGGCCGCGTCCGTGAGCCGTGGCCTGTGGACAGCGACAGCGGGCCGGGCGCCCGCGGCCGGCCGCGGGCGCCCGGCCCGTGGCGTTGGGCCACGACCGCCCGGGCGCCCGCCGCACCCCCGGCCCGTGATCGGGCGTCGCGGGCATCCCGGGCGTCCGGGGTGTTCCGGAGGCTGCCCGCGGCCCGCACGCAGGGTCTCCGGATCGCCCACAGGCGTCGTGCGGGTAACCCCTGCGTACGGGGGTTCGATGGAAAGCTGTTCGGGACGCTGCGCGGATGCCAGGGGCCACCCCGCGTCCTTCTGGCCGATACGCCAGGTAGACTCAGGAGACGCTTCTCGCGTTATGCGCAGTTGAGGACGAGGGGACATACCGCGTGGCCTACGACGCAAGTTCGATCAAGGTTCTTGAGGGTCTCGACGCGGTTCGCAAGCGTCCGGGTATGTACATCGGCTCCACCGGCGAGCGTGGTCTCCATCATCTCGTCTACGAGGTTGTGGACAACGCTGTGGACGAAGCGCTGGCCGGCTACTGCGACACGATCGGTGTGACCCTGCTCGCCGACGGCGGTGTCCGGGTCTCCGACAACGGCCGTGGCATCCCGGTAGGCGAGCATCCGACGGAGAAGCGCCCGGCGGTCGAGGTCGTCCTGACCACGCTGCACGCCGGGGGGAAGTTCGACGGCAAGTCGTACGCGGTCTCCGGCGGTCTGCACGGCGTCGGCGTGAGCGTGGTGAACGCCCTGTCCACCCGGCTCGAGGTGGAGATCCGCCGGGAGGGCTTCACCTGGTTCCAGCCGTACGAGAACACCCGTCCGGCCGCGCCGCTGGCCAAGGGCTCCCCCACCAGGAAGACCGGTACGACCGTCACCTTCTGGGCCGACGACACGATCTTCGAGACGACCGACTACAAGTACGAGATCCTCTCCCGCCGGCTGCAGGAGATGGCGTTCCTGAACAAGGGGCTGACGATCAACCTGCGGGACGAGCGTCCCGAGGAGCCCCTCGCGGTCACCTACCGCTACGCCGGCGGGCTCGTCGACTTCGTCGAGCACCTCAACGCCAGCAAGGACCCGATCCACAAGACCGTCATCTCGCTGGACTCCAAGGGCACCGGCATCGAGGCCGAGCTCGCGATGCAGTGGAACGCCGGCTACAACGAGTCGGTCTACACGTTCGCCAACACCATCAACACCCACGAGGGCGGCACCCACGAGGAGGGCTTCCGCGCGGCGCTGACCAGCGCGGTCAACGCCTACGCCAAGGACCAGAACCTGCTCAAGCCCCCGAAGGCCAACGGCAAGAACCCTGACGAGCGCCTCGCCGGCGACGACATCCGCGAGGGCCTGACCGCGATCATCTCGGTGAAGCTGGCGCAGCCGCAGTTCGAGGGCCAGACCAAGACGAAGCTCGGCAACAGCGAGGCCAAGCGGTTCGTCCAGGAGATGTGCTATTCGGCGCTCAAGGACTGGCTCGAGGCCAACCGGGTCGAGGCCCGGGCGATCGTCAGCAAGGCGCTGGACGCCCAGCGGGCGCGGATCGCCGCCCGTGCCGCCCGCGACCTGACCAGGCGCAAGGGCCTGCTCGGCGGCACCGGCCTGCCCGGCAAGCTCGCCGACTGCCAGTACACCGACCCGGAGCGCTGCGAGCTCTACATCGTCGAGGGTGATTCGGCCGGCGGCTCGGCCAAGGGCGGCCGGGACTCGAAGTTCCAGGCGATCCTCCCGCTGCGCGGGAAGATCCTCAACGTGGAGAAGGCCCGCATCGACCGGGTGCTGAAGAACACCGAGGTCCAGGCGCTGATCCAGGCGCTCGGCTGCGGCATCCACGACGACTTCGACGCCAGCAAGCTCCGCTATCACAAGATCGTCCTGATGGCGGACGCGGACGTCGACGGCCAGCACATCCGCACGCTGCTGCTGACACTGCTGTTCCGGTTCATGCGCCCGCTGGTCGAGGCCGGCTACGTCTTCCTCGCCCAGCCGCCCCTTTACAAGATCAAATGGGGCCGGGAGGACTGGCAGTACGCCTACTCCGACCGGGAGCGCGACGGCCTGATCGAGCACGGCATCGAGGCCGGCCGCAAACTGCCCAAGGACGCCATCCAGCGCTTCAAGGGCCTCGGCGAGATGAACGCCACCGAGCTGTGGGACACCACCATGGACCCGGACCGCCGCATCCTGCTGCAGGTGACCCTGGACGACGCCGCCGTGGCGGACGAGCTGTTCTCCGTCCTGATGGGCGAGGACGTCGACGCCCGGCGCTCCTTCATCCAGCGCAACGCCAAGGACGTCCGTTTTCTTGACATCTGACCGGCCGCGGGGCGCGCGGCCGCGGGCGCCGCGGCGAGCTGGCCGGCGGCGGTCCGTCGGCTCGGCACCCCGGATGTCCGGTTACAGACAGTTTGTACCATGTACGGCTGACCACCCGCACCATCCCTGTATGGAAGGACCCGCGTGACCGACGTACTACCTCCGCCGCCCGGCGACCGGGTCGAGCCCATCGGCATCGAAGTCGAGATGCAGCGGTCGTACCTCGACTACGCGATGTCGGTCATCGTCGGCCGGGCGCTGCCCGAGGTCCGGGACGGCCTCAAGCCGGTGCACCGCCGCGTCCTGTACGCGATGTACGACGGTGGTTACCGCCCGGACCGGGGCTACTTCAAGTGTTCGCGCGTCGTCGGTGACGTCATGGGTAACTACCACCCGCACGGCGACTCGGCGATCTACGACACCCTGGTGCGGCTCGCCCAGCCCTGGTCGCTGCGCTACCCGCTGGTCGACGGTAACGGCAACTTCGGCTCCCCGGGCAACGACCCGCCGGCCGCCATGCGCTACACCGAGTCACGGCTGGCGCCGCTGGCCATGGAGATGCTGCGCGACATCGACCAGGACACGGTCGACTTCGCCCCGAACTACGACGGCCGCTCGCAGGAACCGACGATCCTGCCCAGCCGTTTCCCGAACCTGCTGGTCAACGGCGCCGGCGGCATCGCCGTCGGGATGGCCACCAACATCCCCCCGCACAACCTGCGGGAGGTCGCCGACGGCGTGAAGTGGTTCCTCGCGCACCCGGACGCCAGCGACCCCGAGCTGCTCGAGGCCCTGCTCGATCTGATCAAGGGGCCGGACTTCCCCACCGCCGGCCTCATCGTCGGCCGCCAGGGCATCGAGGACGCCTACCGCACCGGCCGCGGCAGCATCCGGATGCGGGCGGTGGTGCAGGTCGAGGAGAACAAGGGCCGCACCCAGCTCGTCGTCACCGAACTGCCGTACCAGGTCAACCCGGACAACCTCGCGGAGAAGATCGCCGAGCTGGTCCGGGACAACCGCATCAGCGGGATCTCCGACATCCGGGACGAGACCTCCGCGCGCACCGGCCAGCGCCTGATCATCGATCTCAAGCGGGACGCGGTCGCGAAGGTCGTCCTGAACAACCTGTACAAGCACACCCAGCTGCAGGACACCTTCGGCGTGAACATGCTGGCGATCGTCGACGGGGTGCCGCGCACCCTGCGGCTGGACCAGATGGTGCGGTACTACGTCGACCACCAGGTCGACGTGATCGTCCGGCGGACCCGCTACCAGCTGCGCAAGGCCCGCGAACGCCTGCACGTGCTCGAGGGCCTGCTGATCGCCCTCGACCACCTGGACGAGGTGATCAACCTTATCCGCAACGCCGAGTCGGCGGACGCCGCGCGCGGACAGCTGATGGACCGGTTCTCCCTGTCGGAGATCCAGGCGGTCGCCATCCTGGACATGCAGCTGCGCCGGCTCGCCGCACTCGAGCGTCAGAAGATCATCGACGAGGCGGCCGAGCTGCGGGCGAAGATCGCCGAGCTCGAGGCGATCCTGGCCTCACCGGCCCGCCAGCGGGAGATCATCGGCGAGGAGCTCACCGAGATCGTCGACCGGTTCGGCGACGAGCGGCGGACCAGGCTCGTCCCGTTCGAGGGCGACATGTCCGTCGAGGACCTCATCGCCCGCGAGGACGTCGTCGTCACCGTCACCCGCGGCGGCTACGCCAAGCGCACCAAGACCGACCTGTACCGCTCACAGCGCCGCGGCGGCAAGGGCGTCCAGGGCGCGGCCCTGCGCGAGGACGACATCGTCGAGCACTTCTTCGTCACCACCACCCATCACTGGCTGCTGTTCTTCACCAACAAGGGACGGGTGTACCGGGCCAAGGCGCACGAGCTGCCCGAGCAGGCCCGCACCGCCAAGGGCCAGCACGTGGCGAACATCCTCGCGTTCGGCCAGGACGAGCGCATCGCCGAGGTCATGGCGATCAAGGACTATGAGGCGGCCCCGTACCTGGTGCTTGCGACCAGGCGGGGGCTGTGCAAGAAGACCGCGCTGGCCGAGTTCGACTCCAACCGCTCCGGCGGCCTCGTCGCGATCAACCTGCGGGACGACGACGAGCTCATCGCCGCCCGGCTCGTCTCCGCCGGCGACGACCTGTTGCTGGTCAGCCGGCAGGCGCAGTCCATCCGCTTCCACGCCGACGACGAGCAGCTGCGCCCGATGGGGCGGGCCACCTCCGGCGTCATCGGGATGCGTTTCGACAGCGACGACGAGCTGCTCGCGATGGAGGTCGTCCCGCCGGAGTCGGAGGCGAACCTGCTCGTCGCCACCAGCGGCGGCTACGCCAAGCAGACGTCGCTGGGCGAGTACCCGGTGCAGGGGCGTGGCGGCAAGGGCGTCCTCACCGCGAAGATCGTCTCTACCCGTGGTGGCCTGGTCGGCGCACTCGTGGTCAGCCCGGACGACCAGCTCTACGCGATCACGTCCAACGGTGGTGTGCTGCGGACGATCGCGCGCGACGTCCGCCGGGCCCAGCGGCAGACCATGGGGGTCCGTCTCATCGATCTCGAAGCCGGCGTACAGGTCGTCGGAGTAGCACGTAATGCCGATGCGGAAGACAACGCCAACGGCGGGCCGACAGCCGCTCCCGGCGGGGGAAACCCGGCCTGAGGACGGATGACCGGCGGCCGGGCGGCAAGGCGGGAGATGGACCGTGAGCGACAGCGACGACGACCGGACCACCCGGTCACCGGCCTTCCGTGGATCTTCTCCGCCGCGGCCGGAGCAACAGCCCGAACGGGCCGGGGAACCCCGTAACGACCAGCGCGCCGCGTCGGGCCAGGCCCGCTCCGGCCCGGGCGCGACAAAACCCGCGACGTCCTCCACATCCTCCACGTTCCCGACGCCTCCGGCGCCGGGAACATCATCGGGCTCCGGGGCCGGGACAGGCCCCGCAGCGGCCCCGGAGCCGCAGGACGACGGGACACAGGCGCAGAAGCCGGCCTCGGTGCTGCGGGAACTGCGGATGCCGCGGGAGACCCGAGGCAGCCGGGACACCCGCGGCGCCAGAACCACGCAGCGTGCGGCCCCCGGCCCGTCGGCGTCCCCGTCCCCCCGGCCGGCCGCGCCGAGGACGGACACCGGCTCCCAGCCCGGCCGGGGGGACGGGAAGACGGCGGCCACCGGCCCGAACACCGCTACCAGACGCCAGGCTCCGGCTCGGCCCGGGAGCTCCACCGCCGCCTCGGCGCCTTCTTCGGGCCTGTCGGGCACCGCGGGCCCGCGGCCGGGCGTGTCGTCCGCGTCGGCATCGCCGACGTCGGCCGCCGCTGGTTCGACAGGCCTGGCCGGGCCTGCCACCAGCGCGTCGAGAGGGGCACGCGGGCCACGCCCGACCACGTCCGGCAGCGTGGACGGCGCCGCGTCCGGCGAACCGGCCGCACCGCGTCCAGCGGCAGGATCTCCCACCGTGACCGACAGCGTCGACACGGAGGCCATCGCCCTGGCGTCCGCTTCGACCTCCACCGGCGGGCGGCCCCGCTCCGACTCGGACACGATCTCGCTGCGCCGGCCGGCGAAGAAAACCGGCGGCTCAACCGGTACCGGCGTGTCGCCGGCCGCCCGTCCGGCAACTGACGGCCAGGTCACGCGCGCCGCGCCGGGCGGGGATGCTGGTGGTGTGGGACAGTCGAAACGTGGACCGGCGGCCGCGGCGGCGCGGGCCCCGGAGACGGAGGCCTTCAAACGGGTGGACGGTGGACATCCACGCAGTGACGATCGGGCAGCGCCCGCATCATCTGATCGTCGTGCCACAACGGGCCCACTGGCGCGTGGCGGGGGCACCGGCACTCGGGATCCCCTCGTGAAGCGGCCAGCCGACCCCTCCGGCGCGGGCGCGTCCGGCACCTCCCAGGTCCCCGTGCGGGAACGGGGCGGGGTGAAGGAGCCGGCGGCCACCGGGCCGATGACAGGCACCGCCACCGGGCCGTCCACCATGCGCCCACCCGGGCAGGGACGGCGGGCCCGGCTGCGCATCACCCGGGTCAACCCCATGTCGGTGGCCCAGCTGACGTTCGCGTTCTCCCTCTGCGTGTTCGTCGTACTGATGATCGCCGCTGCCGTGCTGTGGTTCGTGCTGAACTCGATCGGCGTCTTCGACAGTGTCGTGGAAGCGGCGGACACGCTCACCGACGGCAGCAACGGCGGCGTACGCGCCTGGTTGTCGTTCACCAGAGCCATGGAGATCGGCCTGCTCGTCGGCGCGATCAACGTGATCCTGATGACGGCACTGGCGACCCTGGGCGCGCTGCTCTACAACCTGTGCACCGAGATGGTCGGCGGTATCGAAGTCACCCTGGGCGACTAGCCGCGACACGTCGACCCCTGACGGGCTTCCAGCCCGGGTGCCTGCCCGAACATCCCACGCATCCGGTACTGTGGAGCCCAGCAAGGACCTGTAGCTCAGTCGGTCAGAGCGCTTCCCTGATAAGGAAGAGGCCGGTGGTTCAAGTCCACCCAGGTCCACCCTTACGCCGCAGGCTTTTCTCCCTCACTTTCTTCTTCGACCAGCGGCGATTCTTCCTCCTCGTGCACGGATTCGTGCACCGGCCCGTCCAAAACCGGCTCTGCCGGACCGAAAATCGCCTCCGCGACGAGGCGCGCGGCGGCAGCGTCCATACCCGCGATCACATGGCTGTAGATCTTCAGCGTGAACGCGACGTCGGCATGCCCGAGCCGTTCCGACACGATCTTCGGGTGGACGTCGGACTTCAGCGCGGCCGTGGCGTAGCTGTGTCGGACGTCGTGTAGCCGGATCACCGGCAGCCCGGCGGCCCTGGCGTGCTTCTGGAACCGGTCGGTCACCGTGTCCGGGTGGATCTCGCTACCGTCCGGCCAGCAGAACAGCAGATCGGTGGTGTGCCCGACCTGCTTCCGCTCCTCCTCCCAGATCTCGATATGCGCGCGCAGCGCGGCCAGCGTCAGCGGATCGAGCGCTCGGGGACGCTGCCCGGACTCGGTCTTCGTCTCCGACTCCACGGCCCGGCCGTCGACGACCACCCGTGGCACGGCCGGGACGACCGTGGCCGCCTTCAGGTCGATGTCCTCGCGGCGCAGCCCGACCACCTCACCCCGGCGCATGCCCGTGGTCACCACCAGCAGATACAGCGCGTAGAGCCGATCACCCCGGATGTACTCGACGAACGCGCGCAGCTGCTCCGGTGTCCACACCGTGGGCCGGCGCCGGCCCACCCGCGGTGGTTGCGCGTCCTCCGCCACGTTGCGCGCCACGTAGTCCCACCTCACCGCATCCGCCAGCGCGCGGTGCAACATCCGGTGCACCGTCGCCACCGTCGACGGCGACAGGCCCGGCTTCTGCTCCGCCCGCCGATGCACCCGACCCTCATCGAGCAGGTGCGCGTACAACAGGTTCAGCCGCACCGGCGTGAGCTCCCGCAACGCGGTCTCCCCGATGATCGGCGTGACGTAGGCCCGGAGCAGGTTGCCGTACTTCACCCACGTCGTGGGGCGCATCCCCGCCTTCATCGCCGCGTGCCACTCGTCCAGGAACGCCCCGACGGTACGGCGGGACACCTTCACGTGCCGGCCCGACTCGTAGGCAGCGATCGAATCCCGCAACGCCTTCTCCGCCTCTTTGCGGGTCGCGAACCCGCCCCGGCCGGTCTGCCGCCGCTTGCCAGTCAGCGAATCCGGATCGACGTCGTGCCGGTAGGCCCACTTACCGTCCTTGCGGTAGGCGCTGCCCTTCATGCGGCCGCTCCGTCCGGGGTCAGGATCGCGCGCAGACCGGCGGTGACGATGAAGACCCGGCCCCCGAGCCGGCGGGAGGGCAGTTCCCCGGACGAGGTCAGCCGGTAGGCGCCGGCCCGGGAGAGACCCAGCAGCCCGGCCGCCCGCTCCACCGAGATCAGTGCGGGCAGGCCGTCGAGCGGGTCGGGGCCCGCCGGTGCCGTGGTGGCCGGGACGGCGGCCAGGCGCGGCCGGGCCTGTTCCGCCAGGTAGGCGTCCAGCCGGTCGGCGAGTGCCCGCAGCTCCGCGGGCAACGTGGCGATGTGGTCCGGCGTGGCCTCACCGGCGGCGGACTCCCGGGGCGGGATGCGAAAAGGCATTCTGGGTGTGCTCCTTGTCGGGGAGTGCGTCCCGGCGCGGTTGCTTGGCATGCGAGGCGTCGGGGCGCGACGGCGGAAATGTCGTCGGGCCGGCCGGCAGGTGGCGGTCATGCTGTCTGTCGGCCGGTTCGAGTGGCCTCGCGGCGTGAGCGGGCTTGGTCGGCGGCCATGTCGGCGAGCATCCGGTCGCCGGTGCGGGCGTAGCCGGACGCCTGGTACCGCCAGGCGGCGAGGGTGATGACTTGGTCGTCGTCTTCCGGCCGGCCCCAGGCGTCGAGCGGGGTGCGTTCCTCGCCGGTACGGGTATGGGTGCGGGCCCAGGTACGGCGGCGTTCCCGGCAGGCGGCGAAGGTCGTGGAATAGGTCCGGCTTTTGGTGATCCAATGGCCGTTGAAGCCGAATTGGTGGGCCCACCGGTCCATGCCGAGGTCGGCGAAGTCGGCGCGTAGCGCCAGCCGCCAGGACGCCCGGACGAGTTCGGCGTGATGGTCCGGGAGCAGCAGGAGCCGGGTGGTCAGGTCGTCGGGGGTGCGGATGCGGCTGTCGAGGGCGCCGGAGGTGGTGACGGATTTCGTGACGTACTTGGCGAGGTAGTTGCCGACGGTGGCGGGGGTGAGG
>NZ_CEVIVD010000061.1:25926-29564 GCF_982290655.1 Protofrankia sp. CiP1_Cm_nod3 | reverse complement strand
GGTTATGGCCGTCCCGCGGTATCCGTCCGAATCCACCCGGTCAGTAGGTCCGCCGGACGGACAGGCCCACCAGACCCATAAGGTTGACCGCATGGCGCAGTACGTCTTCCAGATGCGCAAAGTGCGCAAAGCCCACGGCGACAAAGTCGTTCTTGACGACGTCAGCCTGTCCTTCCTGCCCGGCGCGAAGATCGGTGTCGTCGGCCCGAACGGTGCTGGCAAGTCGTCGCTGCTCAAGATCATGGCAGGTCTTGACCAGCCGAGCAACGGGGACGCGACGCTGAGCCCCGGTTTCACCGTCGGCATGCTCGCGCAGGAACCGCCGCTGGACGAGACGAAGGACGTCCGCGGCAATGTCGAGGACGGCGTCCGGGAGATCCGCGCGGTCCTCGCCCGTTATGAGGAGATCAACGAGAAGATGGCCGCGCCGGACGCGGACTTCGACTCCCTCCTCGCCGAGCAGGCGGCCCTCATCGACAGGATCGAGGCGGCGAACGCCTGGGAGCTCGACAGCCAGCTCGACCAGGCGATGGACGCGTTGCGCCTGCCGCCCGGCGACGCCGACGTGACCAAGCTGTCCGGCGGTGAGCGGCGCCGGGTCGCGCTGTGCAAGCTCCTGCTCGAAGCCCCCGGCCTGCTCCTGCTGGACGAGCCCACGAACCATCTGGACGCCGAGAGCGTCGCCTGGCTCGAGCAGCATCTGGCCCGCTACGCGGGAGCCGTGCTCGCTGTCACCCACGACCGCTACTTCCTCGACAACGTCGCCGGCTGGATCCTCGAGCTCGACCGTGGTCATGCCTATCCGTACGAAGGAAACTACAGTACGTATCTGGAGACCAAGGCCGCCCGGCTCAAGGTCGAAGGCGGCAAGGACGCCAAGCGCAAGCGCATCCTCGCCCAGGAACTGGAGTGGGTGCGCTCGAACCCGAAAGCCCGCCAGGCCAAGAGCAAGGCGCGGCTCTCCCGGTACGAGGAACTGGCGGCCGAGGCCGACAGGGCGCGTCCCCGCGACCTTGAGGAGATCCAGATCCCGCCCGGCCCGCGGCTGGGAAGCGTCGTGATCGAGACGAAGAAGCTGCGCAAGGGCTTCGGTGACCGGCTCCTCATCGACGACCTGTCGTTCTCGTTGCCCCGCGGTGGCATCGTCGGCGTGATCGGCCCGAACGGCGTCGGCAAGACCACCCTGTTCACCCTGCTGACCGGCCAGGCGGCCCCGGACGCCGGTGAGCTCACCATCGGGGAGACCGTCAGGATCTCCTATGTGGACCAGGATCGTGCGGGCCTGGACCCGAAGAAGAACGTGTGGGAGGTCATCTCCGACGGGCTCGACCACATCGTCGTGGGCAAGATCGAGCTGCCCAGCCGCGCCTACGTGTCGTCGTTCGGCTTCAAAGGGCCCGACCAGCAGAAGCCCGTCGGTGTCCTCTCCGGTGGGGAGCGCAACCGGCTCAACCTCGCGCTGACCCTCAAGAAGGGCGGCAACCTGCTGCTCCTCGACGAGCCGACCAACGACCTCGACGTCGAGACCCTGCGTTCGCTGGAGGACGCGCTCGGGGAGTTCCCGGGCAGCGCGGTGGTGATCTCGCACGACCGGTGGTTCCTCGACCGTGTCGCCACCCACATCCTCGCCTGGGAGGGCACGGACGCCGACCCGGCCCGCTGGTTCTGGTTCGAGGGGAACTTCGCGGACTACGAGGCGAACAAGGTCGACCGTCTGGGCGCCGAAGCCGCCCGCCCCCACCGGGTCACCTACCGCAAACTCACCCGGGACTAGCCGCTGTGCGGCCGTTGGTGGACATGGGCGGAGATCCTGGCGGGCACGATCGTGCCCGCCAGGATCACTCCGGGCGGTTGACCAGGGAGCCGGCGGCCATCGTCAGGTAGTCCCAGAGGGGCTGGAAGTGCTCCGGGGGCAGGTTCAGCTCGTCGACGGCGGCCCGCATCCGGACCAGCCAGGCGTCCCGCTGGGCGGGGCCGATCGCGAACGGCGCGTGCCGCAGCCGCAGCCGGGGATGCCCGCGCTGCTCACTGTAGGTCGACGGCCCGCCCCAGTACTGGACGAGGAACATCCGCAGCCGCTCCTGCGCGCCGGAGAGGTCCCCCTCCGGGTAGAGCGGGCGCAGCAGCGGGTCCTCGGCAACCCCCGCGTAGAAATGGGCTACCAGCCGGCGGAAGGCCTCCTCGCCTCCTACCGCGTCGTAGAAGGTGTCTGTCGGACGGGCCGCGGACGGTTGCTGGGTCACAGCGACCATTGTGCTGGACGGATCGTGGGCGGCGAGCCCGATGCGGCCAACGGCATTTTTTCAGATCATCGGTTGCCGCCCGCCGCATCAACCGCATCAACCGGGGTGCGGCGCGAGCCAGACCGTCGTGTCCGGGGGGAGCGTGAGGGTGGTTCCGTCGTAGCCGACCGGGCTGCTGGCCAGGACGAGACGCCCCGGTATGACCAGGTCGACATCCGTGCCGGCGGTGGACATCACACAGGTCAGACCGGTCGCGCCGGAGGAGGGGCCCGGCGGTGTGCCGGGCGGGCCCGGTGGGGACGGGCGGTCGAAGGCCAGGACCGTGGGTGGGGTGTCGTCGCGCCAGCGCAGCCGGCCGGCGCCGAGCATGGGCAGCGCCCGCCGTAACGCCAGCGCCCCGCGCGCCAGGACCAGCGTCGACAGCGGGTCGGACGCCTGCGCGGCGGCGGCCAGTTCGGCCCAGCCGTCGGGCTGGGGGAGCCACGGTGGCACGCCGTCCGCGCTGAACCCGTACGGCGCCTCCCGCCCCGACCAGGGCAGCGGGACCCGGCAGCCGTCCCGGCCGGGACGGCTGTGCCCGGAGCGCTCCCAGACGGGGTCCTGCCGGTGTGCCGGCGGCACGTCCACCTCGGGCAGGCCCAGTTCGTCGCCCTGGTAGAGGAAGACCGGGCCGGGCAGCGCGAGCAGGGTCAGCAGCGCGGCGCGGGCCCGGCGCAGGCCGCTCTCGCCGCTGCCGTACCGGCTCGCCGGCCGGGTGACGTCGTGGTTGGCCAGCACCCAGGTGGTGGGCGCGCCCACCTCGGCGGTGGCGGCCAGGTCCGCGGCGATCGCCGTCCGCCAGGCCGGCGCCGACCAGGAGGCGGCCAGCAGCGAGAAGGCGAACGTCAGGTGCAGCTCGTCGGGACGCACGTAGCGGGCCAGCCGCCGGGGGTCGGCCACCCAGGTCTCGCCGACGAGCACCCTGGCCTGCCCGTCGCGGCGGCGGTAGTCCTCGACGATCGCGCGCCAGCGCTGGTAGATCTCGTGGACGCCTTCCTGGTCCCAGTGGTGGGGCTCGGCCCGCTCGCGGAAGAAGGGGATGCCGTCGGACGGGGGCGGCGGGTTGTCCGGCAGCAGGTCGTTCTTGATCAGGCCGTGGGTGACGTCGATGCGGAAACCGTCGACGCCGCGGTCGAGCCAGAACCGGACGGTGGTGTCGTGGTCGTCGCGGACCCTGGGGTGCCGCCAGTTCCAGTCGGGCTGTTCCGGGGCGAACAGGTGCAGGTACCACTGGCCGTCGGTGGCCCTGGTCCAGGCCGGCCCGCCGAAGACCGACACCCAGTTGTTGGGCGGCTCGTCGCCGTCCGCGCCGCGTCCGTCGCGGAAGATGTACAGGTCCCGCTCGGGGGAGCCGGC